>NZ_JBKGHJ010000284.1:0-11141 GCF_046520365.1 Corallococcus sp. 4LFB | reverse complement strand
CATCGAGGAAGCGCTGCACGCGGGCCACCTGATCTTCGTGGAGCTGGGCGCGGAGCCGGTGCTCGCCGCGCCGGTGGCGGAGGCGCCGCGCGCCTGGAGCTGACGGACGCGCTGGCGGTGTCCAGCTCCGGGGAGCCAGGACGCGCTGGGCGCCCTGCTGACGTCCGCGGCGGCGCTCCACGCGGCGGGGTTGGGCCTGCGGCTGGAGCGGCTGCTGGCGTCCCACACCCACTTCCTCCGCCTGCCGACCTATCCCTTCGAGCGCGAGTCCTTCTGGTTCAAGGAGCGGCCCGTCACGGTGCTCGCGTCGGTGCGCTCCACCAGCATGGAGCTGCCCCGCACGGAGGTGCGTGACACGCCCCCCGAGCCCGCCCGGCGCCCCGCGGAGGTCCGAGCTCCGGCTTCGGCGCAGTTGACCGCCTGGGGGGCACTGCCGGAGCGCGAGCGGGCCACGAAGCTGCGGAGCCTGGTGCACGCGGAGGTGGCGCGCATCCTGAAGTTCGACGCCGCGCGGCTCGACCCCAAGGGCGGCTTCTTCCAGATGGGCATGGACTCCGTGATGGCCGGGCAGCTGCGCAACCGGCTGGAGCAGCAGCTGGGGCGCAAGTTCGCCGTCACCGTCATCTTCGAGAACCCCACCGTGGAGCGGCTGTCCCGGCAGCTGGGCACGTTCGTCACGCCCCCCCGGCCCTGCCACCCCGCCGCGTGAGCCGCAGCCGCTGGCGTCCCAGGGACGGCCCCCGGCGGCGGGAGGCGGAACGGACAGCATCGCCGACCTCCTGGCCCGGGAACTCGAAGAGACCTCCTCCATCTCCAGCAAGGACCTGTCATGAGCACCCCGCCGGTTTCCACCGAAGCGTCCAACCGCGACGAACTGCTCCAGCGCGCCCTGGAGCGCATCCGTGAGTTCCGCGGGAAGCTCGACGCCGTCGAGTCCCAGCGCTCCGAGCCCATCGCCGTGGTGGGCATGTCCTGCCGCCTGCCGGGCGGCAACGACGACCCCGCCTCGCTGTGGCGCTTCCTGCGCTCCGGGGGCGACGGCATCCGCGCGTTCCCCGCCGAGCGCGGCGCCGCGGCGACCCCGGAGGGAGAGCCCTTCAAGGGCGGGTTCCTGGAGCACGTCGACCGGTTCGACGCGGGCGTGTTCGGCATCTCCCCGCGCGAGGCCGCGACGTTGGATCCCCAGCAGCGCCTGTTCCTGGAGGTGAGCTGGGAGGCCCTGGAGAACGCCGCGCAGCCCTTCGACAAGCTCGAGGGGAGCATGGCCGGCGTGTTCGTGGGCATCACCAACTACGACTACTGCCAGAAGCTGATGCAGGAGACGCCCATTGATCAGCTGGACGCCTACTGCCTCACCAGCAACGCGTCCACGTTCGCGGCCGGGCGCCTGTCGTACTGGCTGGGCCTGCGCGGTCCCAGCCTGTCCGTGGACACGGCGTGTTCCTCTTCCGCCGTCGCTCTGCACCAGGCCTGTCAAAGCCTGCGCGCGGGGGAGTGTTCGCTAGCACTGGCGGGCGGCGTGAACGTGCTGCTGTCGCCGGAGTGGTTCGTGGTGCTGTCGCGCGCGGGCATGCTGTCGCCGGACGGCTACTGCAAGACGTTCGACCGGAACGCCAACGGCTACACCCGCGGCGAGGGCTGCGTCGTCTTCGTGCTCAAGCGCCTGTCGGACGCGGTGGCGGCGAAGGACCACATCCACGCGCTCATCCGGGGCTCGTGCGTCAACCAGGACGGCCGCAGCGGCGGCCTGACAGTGCCCAACCCCGCCGCCCAGCAGGACGTCATCCGCGGCGCGCTCAAGGCCGCGCGCGTGGGGGCGGACCGCGTCAGCTACGTGGAGACGCACGGCACGGGGACGCCGCTCGGCGACCCGATAGAGGTCCGCGCGCTGGGCGCGGCGCTGGGCGAGGGGCGGGCGGAAGGGGACCGCATCCACATCGGGTCCATCAAGGCCAACATCGGGCACCTGGAGCCGGCGGCGGGGGCCGCGGGCCTCATGAAGGTCATCCTCGCGCTCCAGAACGAGGAGCTGCCGCCCCAGGTGCAGTTCCGGGAGCTGAACCCCGAAATCGACCTGGAGACGCTGCCGGTGGCCATCTCCACCCGGCCGGAGGCCTGGCCGCGCGCGGAGCGTCCGCGCATCGCGGGACTGAGCTCCTTCGGCGCGAGCGGCACCAACGCCCACCTGGTGGTGGAGGAGGCCCCGGCCGTGGTCCGCCCGGCGCGGACCTTCGAGCCCGGCACGCAGCTCTTCACCCTGTCCGCGCGCAGTCCGGCGGTGCTGGCGCGGCTGGCGGGACGGCACGCGTCGCACCTGGCTTCGCATCGCGACCTGCTGCTGGAGGACGTGTGCTTCAGCGTGAACACGGGCCGGGCCCGGTTCGCGGAGCGCGTGGCGCTGCCCGCGGACGACCTGGAGTCGCTCCAGCACGCGCTGTCCGCCATCGCGGCGGGTGAGCTGCCCGCGGGGGCGTCCCTGGGACGCGCGCAGGTGGGGCAGGCGCCGAAGGTGGCCTTCCTCTTCACCGGCCAGGGCAGCCAGTTCCCGGGCATGGCGGTGGAGCTGCACGCCTCGCAGCCGGTGTTCCGGCAGGCGCTGGACCGCTGCGCGGAGGCGCTGAAGGCCCACTGGGACGTGCCGCTGCTCACGCTGCTGCGCGGCGAGGGCTTCACGGCGGGCCTGCTGGATCAGACCCGCTACACCCAGGCCGCGCTCTTCTCCGTGGAGTACGCGCTCGCCATGCTCTGGAAGAGCTGGGGCGTCGTCCCTGCCGCGGTGCTGGGCCACAGCGTGGGTGAGTACGTCGCGGCCTGCGTCGCGGGCGTCTTCGAGCCCGAGGCGGCCGTGGCGCTGCTCGCCGTGCGCGGCGCGCTCATGCAGGCGCTCCCGGCGGCGGGCGCGATGGCGTCCGTCTTCGCCAGCGAGGCCCAGGTGCGCTCCGCGCTGGAGGGCAAGGCCGACCGCGTGTCCGTGGCCGCGGTGAACGCGCCGGACAACATCGTCATCTCCGGCCAGGCGGACGCCGTGGAGCAGGTGCTCCAGGCGCTGACGGCGCAGGGCCACAAGCACAAGCGCATCAACGTCTCGCAGGCGTTCCACTCGCCGCTGCTGGACCCGATGCTGGACGCGCTGGAGCAGGCCGCGTCCGGGCTCACGTTCCAGGAGCCGTCCATCCCGCTCATCTCCAACCTGACCGGCCGGCCCGTGGACGCCGGCACGCTGGGGCCGCGCTACCTCCGCGACCACGCGCGCGAGGCCGTGCGCTTCCAGGCCAGCATGGAGTGGCTGTTCGACAACGGCTTCGACACGTTCGTGGAGGTCGGCCCCGCGCCGCACCTCATCGGCATGGTGAAGCGCTACGCCCCGGCGGGGGACCGCGCCTTCCTGCCCTCCATGCGCAAGGGGCTGGCCCCTCAGCGCTCCATGCTGGAGAGCGCGGGCGCCCTGTACACGCGCGGCGCCGACCTGGACTGGGACAGCCTGCACGCGGGCGTGGAGCCGCGCCGGGTGCCGCTGCCGACGTACACCTTCGACCGGAAGCGCTACTGGTACGCCGCCCCCGCGCCCGGTGCCGCGGCCCGGTCCCCGGCCTCCGTGCAGGAGGTGGAGGCGGGCTCCACGACGCTGCTGGGCCACCGGCTGCCGTCGCCGCTGCCGGCGGCCCAGTTCCGCGTGCGGTACGACGCGGCCCAGCACCCGTGTCTGGCGGACTGCCGGATGGGCGGGATGCGGGTGGTGAACGTGGGCGTCTTCCTGGAGGCCGCGCTCCAGTCCTGGCACGCGCTGACGCCGGGAGCAGGCGCCTGCCGCGTGGAGGGCCTGTCGGTCCGGCGCGGGCTCCTCATGGACGACGAGGAGACGCGCGTCGCGCACCTGGTGGTGGAGCCCGCGGACGGGAAGGGCGAGCGGAGCTTCGCGCTCCACAGCCTGCCGCCGGGCGCTTCGGAGGACTCCAGCGCGTGGTCGGTGCACGTGGAGGGGCGGCTCGCGGAGGCCCGCGAGGAGAAGGGCCTGGAGTCCGCGGACGCCATCCTCGCGCGCTGCGGGCAGACGCTGGACGGCGCGGAGTTCTACGCGCGCATGGAGAAGCGCCAGCTGGTGCTCGGGCACTCGGCGCGCTGGATTGAAGAGGTCCGCTTCCGCGAGGGCGAGGCGCTCGCGACGATGCGGGCGCCCGACGCGAAGGAGGCGGAGGGCTACCGCGTCCACCCGGGCCTGGTGGACGCGCTCTTCCAGGCGGTCTTCGCGTGCCTGCCGGGCGACGTGCCCGAGGACGCCATCTACATGATCGTCGAGGTCGCGCGCTTCGTCGTCGGTCCTGCCACCCCGGCGGCCGCGACCCGGGCGCACGTGCGGCTGCGGCCCTGGAAGGACGGGGACACGACGCTTGTCGCGGACGTGGACGTGGCGGACGCGCAGGGTCGCGTCTTCCTGCGCGCCGAAGGGGCGCTGCTCAAGCGCACGACGGTCCAGGCGCTCCAGAAGGTGACGCGCGCGGAGGCCACGCCGTCGGCGAGCGCCGGCCCGCCCCGCTTCGTCGGGCCTGCGGGACGTGCTCGCGCGGCTGCAGGTGGCGGAGCGCACGCCCCGGCTCGTGGAGCTGGCTGCGCGCCCAGGTCGCCGTCATCCTCCGCGCCTCCGCTTCGGACGTGGACGTGGACGCGCCGCTCGCGCACGCGGGCTTCGACTCGCTGATGGCGCTGGAGCTCAAGAGCGCCGTCGCCAACGAGCTGAACGTGGCGCTGTCGCTCGGCGGACTGCTGGCGGGCGCGAGCCTCAAGGCCCTGTGCACGGAGATCCTCGGGCAGCTCTCGCTGGAGGCCCCTCCCGCGAACGGCGCCGCGGAGCCGGCGCGGACCGCGAGCGCGGAAGCAGCCCCGGTGGAGGTGCTCGTGCATGACGGGGAAGGGCGGCACCAGCCCTTCGGCATGACGGACCTCCAGCAAGCGTACCTGCTGGGCCGCACCCGCTCCTTCGAGCTGGGCGGCGTGTCCACCTACTTCTTCCTGGAGGTGGACCTGCTGGGCGTGGACCTGGAGCGGCTGGGCTCCAGCCTGGACGTCATCATCCAGCGCCACGACATGCTGCGCGCGGTGGTGACGCCGGACGGCCAGCAGCGCGTGCTGTCCACGGTGCCGTCCTTCGTCATCCGCACGGTGGACCTGCGGGGCCAGGACGCTGGCCAGGTCGAGCGCGCGCTCGCGGCCCTGCGCACGGAGATGGCCACCCAGGTCTTCCAGACGGACCGCTTCCCGCTGTTCGACGTCCGGGCCACGCGGCTGGATGGCGAGCGCACGCGGCTGCACCTGGGCTTCGACGCCCTGGTGGTGGACGCGTGGAGCACGTCGCTGCTCTTCAAGGAATGGTCCGCCGTGTACCGCGAGGGCGCCGGGGCGCTGCGGCCCATCGACATCACCTTCCGGGACTACGTCCTGGGCGTGCAGGCGCTGGAGGCTGGCCCCGCGTACGCCGCCGCGGAGAAGTACTGGCTCGAGCGCGTCCCCAAGCTGCCGCCCGCGCCGGAGCTCCCCATGGCCCGCCACCCGGGCACGCTGGAGCTGCCGCGCTTCACGCACCGCTCGTTCCGGCTGCCCAAGGCGCAGTGGGCGCGCTTCAAGGAGCTGGCGCGCGAGGCGGGCGTCACGCCGTCCATGGTGATGTGCGCGGCCTACGCGGAGGTGCTGGCCACCTGGGGCCGCAGCCGCGCCTTCACGCTCAACGTGCTGTTCTTCAACCGCGTGCCGCTGCACCCGCACGTGGACCGGGTGCTCGGCAACTTCAGCGCCACCACGCTGCTGGAGGTGCAGGTGGAGCGCGCGGAGTCGCTCGCCTCGCGGGCGCAGCGGCTGCAGCAGCAGCTGTGGAACGACCTGGACCACGCGTCGTTCAGCGGCGTGCGCGTCCTGCGGGAGCTCAACCGGCGCGACGGCGACATGCGGCGCGCCCGCATGCCCGTCGTCTACGCGAGCACCATCAACTTCCACTCGCGCGAAGGTGACGCCGCTCCGGCCGGCCTGGCGCAGCACCTGCTCACCATGGGCACGGGCGGCGAGGAGATCCACAGCAGCATCCGCACGCCCCAGGTGTTCCTGGATCACCAGGTGGTGGAGGACGGCGGCGGGCTGGTCCTCAACTGGGACGTGGTGGAGGAGCTGTTCCCGGCGGGGATGATCGACGCCATGTTCGAGGCCTACTCGGGCCTGGTGACGCGGCTGGCGGCGGAGCCCTCCGCGTGGACGGAGCGCACGCGGCTGCTGCTGCCCGTGGATCAGCTGGACGCCCGCCGGCAGGCCAACGCGACGGCCGCGCCCGTGGCGCGGGGCCTGATGCACGCGCCGTTCGTGAGGGCCGCGGCGCTCCAGCCGGACCGGCCCGCGGTCATCACCTCGCGCCGCACGCTCACCTACGGGGAGCTGGACGCCGCCTCCAACCGCGTCGCGCACTGGCTGCGCGAGCAGGGGGCGAAGCCCAACGCGCTCGTGGCCCTGGTGATGGAGAAGGGCTGGGAGCAGGTCGTCGCCGCGCTGGGCGTCCTCAAGTCCGGCGCCGCGTACGTGCCCATCGACGCGCACCTGCCTCCGGCGCGCCTGCGCTACCTCCTGGAGAACACGGGGGCGAAGCAGGTGCTCACCCAGTCCTGGCTCACGCTGGACCTGGCGGGCGTGGACCCCGGCGCGGTGCTGGCCATCGACGGGCCGGAGGCGCAGCGGCCCCCGGCGGACGCGCTGCCGGACGTGCAGCGTCCGGAGGACCTGGCCTACGTCATCTACACGTCCGGCTCCACGGGCCACCCCAAGGGCGTGATGATTGAGCACCGGGCGGCGCTCAACACGCTGCTGGACGTCAACACGCGCTACGGCGTCGACGCGGACAGCCGGGGCTTCGCGCTGTCGGCGATGAACTTCGACCTGTCGGTGTGGGACGTCTTCGGCCTGCTGGCCGCGGGCGGCGCGCTGGTCATCCCGGAGCCCGGGGAGCTGCGCGAGCCCGGCCGCTGGCTCCAGCTGGTGCGCGAGCACCGCGTGACGGTGTGGAACAGCGTCCCCGCGCTGATGGAGATGATGACCGACCACCTGGCGGGCCTGGGCGAGACGTGGCCCCAGCTGAAGACGGTGATGATGAGCGGCGACTGGATCCCGGTGTCGCTGCCGGAGCGCATCCGCGCGGTGGCCCCGAACGCCGCCGTCTACAGCATGGGCGGCGCCACCGAGGCGGCCATCTGGTCCATCGTGTACCCCATTGGCGACGTGGACCCGGCCTGGCCCAGCATCCCCTACGGCAAGGCGATGCTGAACCAGCAGATGCTGGTGCTCGACGACGCGCTGATGCCGTGCCCCACCTGGGTGCCGGGGCAGATCTTCATCGGCGGCGTGGGCGTCGCGCGCGGCTACTGGAAGGACGAGGAGAAGACCCGCGGAAGCTTCATCCGCCACCCGCTGACGGGCGAGCGGCTGTACCGCACGGGCGACCTGGGCCGCTTCCTGCCGTCCGGCGACATCGAGTTCCTGGGCCGCGAGGACTTCCAGGTCAAGGTCCAGGGCTTCCGCATCGAGCTGGGCGAGATTGAGAACGCGCTGCTCCAGCACCCGGGCGTGCGCGCCGCCGTCGCGTCCGCGGTGGGTGAGAAGCGGGGCAACAAGCGGCTCGTGGCCTACGTGGTGCTGGACGCGGAGGCGCCCCCGGCGCTGGACGCCCTGCGTGAGGCGCTGCGCACGAAGCTGCCGGAGTACATGGTGCCGCAGACCTTCGTGACGCTGGACTCGCTGCCGCTCAGCGCCAACGGGAAGGTGGACCGCGGCGCGCTGCCGGCCCTGGAGGGCACGCAGCCGCAGAAGCAGACCGGCGTCCGGGTGCCGCCGCGCACCGAGCTGGAGAAGACGCTGGCCGGCCTCTGGGAAGGGCTCCTGCCGGGCCCCGTGGGCGTCCACGACAACTTCTTCGAGGTGGGCGGCAACTCGCTGCTCGCGGTGCGGCTGATGGCGCGGCTGCGCCAGGAGCTGGGCCGGGAGCTGCCGCTGGCGACCCTCTTCGAGATGCCCACCATCGCGCTGCTCGCCGCGTCCCTGGAGGGGCCGGAGACGCCGCGGCGCGAGGGGCGGGGCGCGCTGGTGCCCATCCAGCCCTCGGGCACGCGGCCGCCGCTCTTCCTGGTGCACCCGGTGGGTGGCAGCGTCCTGTGCTACGCGGAGCTGGCGCGCAAGCTGGGCGCGGATCAGCCCGTCTTCGGGCTCCAGGTGCCGCCCCGGCGCGCCGCCCGGTCCATCGAGGCCATGGCCGCGGCGTACCTGGAGGCGCTGCGCGACGTGCAGCCGCGCGGCCCGTACCACCTGGGCGGCTGGTCCATGGGCGGCGTCGTCGCCTACGAGATGGCACGCCAGCTCCAGGCGGCGGGAGACACCGTCTCCACGCTCGCGCTCATCGACGTGCTCGTCCCGCCGGCGGGGCAGGGCGGGGACGCCATGGACGAGGCGGCGCTGATGGCGCGCTTCGCCGAGGACCTGGGCGCGCTGTCGGCCCGCCGCGTCTCCGTGGACGCCGGCGCGCTGCGGGCCCTGCCCGCGGACGCGGTGCTGGAGGCGCGTGGTGGAGGACCTGCGGGCGCAGGAGGCCATCGCTCCGGAGCTCGACCGCGCGACGCTGGGGGCGCACGCGGAGGTGTTCAAGGCGAACATGCGCGCCCTCACTGCGTACCAGGCCCGCCCCTACGCCGGCCGCGTCTGGTTCTGCCGGGGCGCGCAGCCCGGAGGCGCCTCGCGGCAGAACGCGGAGGCGTGGCTGGGGCTCACCTCGGGCGGCCAGCTCGTGGAGCTGGAAGGCAACCACTACACCCTGTTCAGCCACGGGCTCGACGCGCTCGTGGGCTCGCTGTCGTCCGCCCTGCGCGCCTGAGCCGGGGCTGCTGCTTCGTTCATCGTGTTTCGTTCATCGTGTTTCGTTCACAAGGAGTGCACCGTGTTTCATCGTCTGAGTCCGTGGATCCTGGGTGTGGCCCTGCTGGGCCTGGCTGGCTGTTCCGATGAAGGCGAGACCGTGGATGCCTGCGTCGACGGCAAGGCCAAGAGGGTCTCCGAGAAGGAGCTGTCCAAGCTGCTGAAGGACGGCGCGTACCGTGGCATGTGCGACCTGATGGAGAACCGCGTGTCGTTCGGCGACGGTTACGTGCAGTCCATCGTCCAGAAGAACCCGGACGGCTCCGTGAAGGCCATTGGCGTCACCGTGGATCAGGCCGCCATGGACACGCTGCCCATGCTGCCCAACCAGCCCACGAACGACGGGCAGACGTGCTGGGACATGAACAACGACGGGGTGACGGACCCGGAGAAGGAGTGCAACGGCGGCCACGAGCGCGTGCTCTGGTTCCCCAAGATGAAGGACGTCCCCTTCCAGTGGATCATGTTCAACTGGCAGGGCCGGGGCCACGGCCCCATCGGCGCGTTCGACAAGGGGCACTTCGACCTGCACTTCTTCATGCAGGACTTCGTGAAGCGCAACTTCATCCGCACCGGTCCGTGCGGCGTCTACACGGACTGCAACGACTACGCGCGAGCCATCAAGGATCCGCCGGCGCCCTTCTACCCGACGGGCTTCGAGAACCAGAAGGGCGTGTCCGCGCGCATGGGCAACCACCTGGCGGACATCGCCGAGTCGCCCTTCAACGGCGAGCCCTTCACGCAGGCGTTCGTCTACGGCGCCTATGACGGCCACATCACGTACTTCGAGACCGTCGTCGAGGGCGGCTTCGCCAAGAGCAAGCCCGCCGAGGACTGCCGCGTCATCAAGGCGCCCCCGGCGATGGAGGTCTCCGGCCTCTACCCGACGCGCTACTGCCTCCGCTACCGCGAGGACCGGGGCGACTACCTGATGACGCTCGAGGACTTCGAGTACCGCACCGCGCCCAACTGAGCCGTGCCCCCCACGCGAGCGCCGTGCACCGGAGCGGATCCGGTGCGCGGCCGCTCGTTGTTTCCTCTCCGCGCCGGAGCCACACCGTGAAGAAGACATCCGTCCTCCTGTCCTGGAGGCTGCCGCTGCTCGTGTCGCTGTGGGCGGCGCCCGCCGGGCGCACTGGGGCATGCCCGACGAGGCGAGCAGCATCAGCGTGCGCCGCGGGCACGCGTCCGACTGGATCATGGGGGACTCCTCCGGCGCGCTCATCTCCCGCGACGAGGGGTCGACCTGGCGGTGGATCTGCCCGGAGGGCATGGGCATCGCCATCTGGCGTCCGGAGCGCTACTTCTGGCTGTCCGGCGGGGCCATCCTGGCCGCCACGGGGAGCCAGCTGATCCGCTCCGACGACAGCGGCTGCACCTGGACGGCGCACGGCTATTTCAAGGACACGTGGGTCACGAGCCTGGCGGTGCACCCGGTGGACGAGCGCTTCCTGTACGTCAGCACGGGGCGGCCGTCCCAGAGCAACGGGCTGTACCGCTCCGAGGACGGCGGCGAGTCATGGGTCCAGGCGCTGGCGCCGACGCAGGGCTCCCAGTTCTCCGCCATCCGCGTCGCCGCGTCGGAGCCGCTGCGCATCTACGCGTCGGGCCAGGACGCGGAAGGGCAGTTCCTTGCTCGCAGTGACGACGGCGGGCGCGAGTGGACGCGGCTGCCCCAGCCGCTCACCGCGTTGAAGCTGCCGTATGACCTGGTGCTGCTGCGCGTGAGCGACGCCTCACCGGACGTGCTGTGGGCGAAGGTCTCCGCCCAGGGGCACGACTGGCTGCTCAAGAGCACGGACGGCGGCGTCACGCTCACGCCGGTGATGGACACCTACGAGCGCATCGGCAGCGTGGAGGCGTCCCCGGACGGGCGCACGGTGTGGGTCTCCACGACGACGCATCTCTTCCGGGGACAGGACGACGGGCCCTTCACGGAGCTGGCGGAGCCGAACGGGAACGCCTGCGCGCTGAAGCGGGACGGGACGCTCTATGGCTGTGGCCCGGGCTGGACGGGCGGCTGGGCGCTGGCGAGGAGCGCGGACGACGGCACGACCTGGGACCCGATGTTCAAGCTGGGCGACGTGCAGGGCGCGCACCTGTGCCCGCCTCGACGCCCGTGCAGCAGCGGTGCCCGGCCCTGTGGCCGCAGCTGGCGCAGCTCTACGGCGCGGGTCCGGATGGTGGGGTGGGCCCACGCCGGACGCCGG
>NZ_JBKGHJ010000283.1:0-11150 GCF_046520365.1 Corallococcus sp. 4LFB | reverse complement strand
GCCCTGCTCACCAGCCCGACGTGGCTGCGCTGCGCGGCCATTGGCGCGCGTGATGCGCACGCAGGCAACTCCGCGGCGCTGGAGTCCCTGCGCGAGCTGCTGGCGAAGGGGGACCACGCGCCGGTGGCCGAGCGGCGCGAGGTGGCGCGGCTGCTGGGCCGGCTGAAGGACCCCCGGTTCGCGGGGCCGCTGTCGCTCTACCTGGAGGACATGGACATCTCCGTGCGGCGCGTGGCGCTGGTGGCGGTGGGGGAGGGCGGCTACGTGGAGCTGGCGCCGCGCCTGCTGCCGTTCCTCACCTGGCGCGAGGAGCGTCCCGCCGCGCGTGAGTCGCTGGTGCAGCTGGGCGATTCCGTGACGCCGCTCTTGGAGCTCCAGCTCAACAACAAGGCCGCGCCGCTGGCCATGCGGATGCAGCTGCCCCGCGTGCTGCGGGGCATCGGTACCTCCGCGGCGCTCAACGCGCTCCTGTTCTCCAACGTGCGCGACGACGCGGCCCTGCACTTCCGCATCGGCGCGCAGCTGTCGCGCCTGCGCGAGGAGCAGCCGGACCACCCGGTGGACGTGGACCGCATCCACGAGGCGCTGGGCCGCCGCCGCGACACGTACCGCCAGCTGGTGGGGGCCTTCCGCGACGTGCAGGCGGCGCTGGGGCCCAGTCGCTGCTCACCCGCGCGGTGGGCGACCGGTTGGATCAGGCGCTGGAGCTTTCGTTCTTCCTGCTGGGCCTGCTGCACCCGCCGCAGGCCATGCGCCGCATCCACCAGCACCTGGTGGGCAAGGACTCGCGGCGGCGGGCCTACGCGCTGGAGCTGCTGGAGAACCTGGTGGCGCAGGAGGAGCGCGAGCTGGTGATGGAGCAGGTGGAGGCCCACCACCGCGAGCTTCCGCCGGGGGCGCCGGGCCGGCTGTGGCGGCGGCTGGCGAACCTCGTGCAGAGTGAGGACCTGGTGCTGCGCGCGTGCGCCCGCCACGT
Source organism: Corallococcus sp. 4LFB (assembly GCF_046520365.1). Lineage (NCBI taxonomy): Bacteria > Pseudomonadati > Myxococcota > Myxococcia > Myxococcales > Myxococcaceae > Corallococcus > Corallococcus sp. 4LFB. The sequence goes on along the minus strand of NZ_JBKGHJ010000283.1, from coordinate 10,174 downwards.
GGCGCGGGTGAATGGCCTGGACGTGCTCCCGCAGGAGGGTGACATGAGCGACACCATCGTCCAACGGATGTTCGCCCTGGAGGGCGTGAGCGTCTTCTCGCAGAGCGACGTGGACGACATCGCCGCCATCGCGGAGGTGGCGCGCGAGGCTTCCTTCAAGGCGGGCGAGCGGCTCTACAGCCAGGGCGACCCGGGCGACGCGCTCTACGTCATCGTCGAGGGCGCGGTGGACGCGTTCCGCAACGGCGAGCACGTGCTGCGCTTCCAGGCGAAGGAGGCCATTGGCGAGGTGAGCCTGCTGGACGGCGCGCCCCGCCCCACGGACATGGTGGCCGCGGTGGAGTCGCGCGTGCTCGTCATCGACCGGCGCGACTTCCTGGACCTGCTGGCGGACCGGCCGGAGCTGCTCACGGGCTTCTTCCGCTCCGTGAGCCAGCAGCTCCAGAGCGTCATCGACCTGCCCGCGCGCCGCGGGGAGGGCCAGCGGCTGGAGCTGGGCGCTCCCCAGCAGCCCACCGCGCCGCTGGAGGGCATTGGCGGCTTGCCTCCCGAAGGCAACGCGCCCTCCGACGTCTGAGTCAGTCTCCCGCGCCGTGCGGAGGCGGCGGCTCGCCGCTCTGGCGCGCGGGCGGCTGCACCGGGTCCAGGCCGACGAGGTGCGACGACGCCACCGGGATGAACGGCCGCGTGAAGCAGCGCAACGGCGGGATGCTGCCCACGAAGCGCGTGAACGCGAGCCCCGCGAAGACCCACGGCTGACGCTCCACGGTGGCGATGGGCGCGGCGACGCCTTCCGCCCGGTGCGCCAGCCGCGACACGTACCCGCGCAGGAGCCCCCCCTGCAGGACCGGCAGCGCGCTCCAGATGCGCACGAACCAGGGCGGCCGCGTGACGGGGGCCATCCAGGCGCGGTCGCTCTTGGCGGCGGTGAAGACGAGCAGCCACCAGAAGCCCCAGAGGCTGCTGACCAGGGTGAACGAGTTCGGGACCCAGTACAGGGGGACGCAGAGCAGCAGGAGCGCGGGGACGCCCATCAAGAACAGCAGGAAGGCCCTCCAGCGGCGCTGGAGCTTGGCGCGCATCCAGGGGACGTTCAGGCGCACGCGCGGGGTGATGTCAGGGTCCTCGGGCGGCACGCCGGTGGCGAGGCTGGCCTCGCGGGAGATGGCCGTGTGGTAGTCGCGGGACAGGGCGACGATGAGCCACTGCACCGCGCTCAACGAACCGAAGAAGAGCGCCCAGAACTCCCAGCTGCCCAGGAAGAAGACGCCGTCGCGCACCACGGGCGCGTCGATGTTGAACCCCTTCTTCTGCGGCTCCTTCCGGACGCCCGGCCCCTTCGCGTTCGCCTCCGGGACGTCGCGGAGCGCCTTCTCGACCTCCGCGCGGCGGGTGGCGGTGAGCTGGTCGCCCAGGGAGCCTTCCTCTTCCTCTTCCTCTTCCTCTTCCGTGTCTGTTTCCGGGGGAGAGGCGGCCTCGTCGCCCGCGGTGTCGGGCTCCGGCGGACGCACGGCTTGCGCCTCCTGGCGGGCGTCCGCCCCGGCCTTGCGCGCGGCCTCCGTGGCTTCCTCCGCGGCCTCCTCGGCTTGCTCCGCGGCGTCTTCCGGCGGGAGGCTTCCCTCCTTCCCTGCGTTGACCGCCTCATGGAAGAGCGCGGCCAGCGCCTTCTGCACGTCGGCGGCGTCACCCTTCGCCGCGCCCTGACCCTGCCGGGCCTTGAGCGCCGCTTCCAGCTCCCTTGCCCGCTGCTCGATGCGGGCCTGGGCCTCCTTGCGCGCGGCCTCGGAGATGGGCGCCGCCTGCTCCTCCCGCTCCTCCTGCTTCTCCCCGTCGAACTGGTTGATGGCCCAGGCCGCGGCGATGGCCAGCAGGAACGCCGTCTGGAGCGCGGTCACCTTCACGTAGGTGGCGCGGACCGCGGGGCTCGCGAGCGTGACGCGGGCGATGTGGAAGGGCAGGGCCACGCCGTAGAAGAACTGGCGGATGCGGCCCTGGGGCAGCTGGCCCTTCGTGGACTGGAAGTGCTCGGCGCCGCCCCGGACCTCGCCCCACAGTTCCGAGGCGAAGTTCCGGCCCGGAGCGCCTCCCTGACCCCTGGGAGTCCCGCCGTCCTTATCCTTCTGTAAAGGCTTGAAATCCTTGCCTTTCATGCCCGTCATTGGGTCACGCTACCACGCCGGGGATGTGCTAAAGGCCCGACCGTGAACCCGAACCCTCTCTCGCTGCGTCCCTTCGGTCGTCCTTCCCGCCAGCTCACGCTGTCGTCCGGCGCGCTGGTCCTCGCCCTGGGAGCCCTCGCGGGTTGTGAGAAGACTCCCCCGCCGGCCCCGGCCACGCCTCCGCCCGAGGCGGCGGCCGCGAAGTCCACGGTTCCCTCGGAGGTGACGGTGCTCGTCACCGGCAGCGCCCGCGGCCAGCTCCTGCCCGTCGAGGGCAAGGGCGGCGCCGCGGAGCTGATGGGCCGCTGGGTGAACGATGAAAAGCACTGTGCCGGTCCGCTGAAGGACGGCCAGGCGACCTGTCCCGATGCCGGCACGCTCGCCCTGGCGACGGGCGACCTGTGGACGGGCCCGGCCATCTCCTCCTTCTTCCTGGGGGCTCCGACGGCCGAGGTGATGGGGCACATGGGCTATGCGGCCTCCGCGCTGGGCAACCACGAGCTGTCGTACGCCAAGGACTCCTTCCTGAAGAACCGCGCGGCCGGGGGCTTCCCCTTCCTGGCGGCGAACCTGAAGGTGACGGACGCGTCGCTGGCGAAGGACCTGTCCATGCCCGCGTTCCAGGTCTACGAACGCCGGGGCCTGAAGATTGCGGTGGTGGGCCTCACGTCGCAGAAGACGGTGCGCACGGCGATGTCCGGCCGCGCGGAGGGCCTGGAGGTCATCCCCAACGAGGAAGCGCTGAGCACCGCGGTGCCCGAGGCGCGCAAGGCGGGCGCGGACGTCGTCGTCGTCGTCGCGGACCAGTGCCCCACGGACCTGCAGCCGGTGCTGGCGAAGCACGCGGACTGGAAGGTGTCGCTGGTGGCCGGCGGCCGCTGCGGCACGGAGGCCCCTGGCGTGAAGACGGAGGGTGACACCACCTACGCGTCGCTGGGCCGCGGCTTCGAGTCGTACCTGCGCGCGCAGTTCAAGTTCGACCCGGCGAAGCCCGCGGGCCAGAAGGTGACCGGGGTGGACACGAAGGTCGTCCAGGTGTCCGGCGGCACGCCGGACGCGGAGACGGCCAAGCGCATCGCGGAGTGGCAGGCGAAGGTGGACCAGGCGCTCGGCCGGAAGATTGGCTTCACCAAGACGGGCATCCCGCAGGACTCGCCGCTGATGGCGAAGTGGGTGGCGGGCGCGGTGCGCTCGCAGCTGGACACCGACGGGGCCATCCTCAACAAGGGCGGCATCCGGGGCGGCCTGGCCAAGGGTGACGTGACGCTGGGCAGCGTGTACTCGGCGCTGCCGTTCGAGAACTCGCTGCTCACCGTGAAGCTCAAGGGCGAGGACCTGGCGAAGCAGCTGGCGAACCCGGACGCGCTCGTGGCCGGCTTCACCCCGGCGGGCAAGGGCAAGTTCAAGGACGCCAAGGGCAAGCCGCTGGATCCGCGGAAGGAGTACACGGTGGCCACCGTGGAGTACCTGTACTTCGGCGGTGACGGCTTCGACTTCGAGAAGCTGGACACGGACCCGGCGGAGACGGGCATGGCGTGGCAGACGCCCGTCGTCGAGTGGACCGAGGCCCAGGGCTCCACCGAGGCGAAGCCGCTCGAGAAGCTCATCAAGTAGTCCGCTGGAGTGCTGAAGCCCCGGGGCGCCGGAGTCCTCCCTCGAAACGAAGGAGGGCGGCCGGCGCCTCGTCGTTTCCCGTGCTCGGCTAGAGTGGCCCCATGGAGATGGCGGAGTTCATCGAGACGCGGCGGCCGCGCTGGCAGCAGCTGGAGTCGCTGCTGGACAAGTCCGAGGGCGAGGGGCTGCGCAAGCTGAGCCTGGACGAGGCCCGCTCGCTGGGGAAGCTGTACCGCGCCGTCTCCAGCGACCTCTTGTGGGTGCGCGCGCGCAGCGGCTCCGCGGACGTGAGCGCGTACCTCAACGACCTGGTGGGGCGCGCGTACGCGCTGACGTACCCGGGCAGCCGGCCCCGGTTCGCGGACGTGTGGGCCTTCGTCGCGCGCGGCTTCCCGGCGCTCCTGCACCACGAGTGGCGGATGTACGTGGCGTCGGTGCTGCTGTTCCTGGCGGGCGCGGGCTTCGGCTACGTGGGCATGGTGGTGGATCCGGACGCGGCGCACTACCTGGTGCCCGAGCAGCACCTGAGCATGGACCCCGTGAAGCGCGCCGCCGACGAGGCCGCGGGCAAGGGCATGTCCGTGGAGGAGCAGGTGCAGTTCACGACGTTCCTCTTCACGCACAACATCCAGGTGGCCTTCCTGGCGTTCGCGCTGGGCATCACGCTGGGGCTGGGCACGGCGGTGATGCTGTTCACCAACGGCCTGTTCCTGGGGGCGCTCGCGCAGGTGTACGCGGCGAAGGGGATGGCCGGGTGGTTCTGGGCGTGGATATTGCCGCACGGCATCCCGGAGATTTCCGCCATCTGCATCGCGGGCGCGGCGGGGCTCGTCATCGCGCGGGGCCTGGTGGCGCCGGGCGGGCTGTCGCGCGGGCAGGCGCTGCGCAAGGAGGCGGTGACGGCGGTGAAGCTGCTGTTCGGCACGCTGGTGCTGTTCGTGCTCGCGGGCTTCATCGAGGGCACCGTGTCGCAGATCCACCCGCCGAAGCTGTCGGTGGCCTTCAAGGTCACCTTCGCGCTGACGGTGGGGACGGGCGTCTACGCGTACCTGCTGTCGGACTGGATGCGCGGCCGGCGGGACAGGGCGCGGGCGACGGCGGAGCTGGCGGGATGAGCGGGCCGGACCTGGCCGTGCCTCCGTTGCCGCGCGAGCCGGAGGTGCTGATTGAGTGCCCGCGCTTCTCCCTGGTGAAGCGGCGCGCGGACGGCTCCGTGGACTTCGTGTCGCCGCTGCCGTGCCCGTACAACTACGGCTCCATTCCGGGGCTGCTGTCGGATGACGGGGATCCGCTGGACGCGGTGGTGCTGGGGCCTCGCCTGGCGCAGGGGCAGCGCGTGCGCGTGCCGGTGGTGGCCGTGCTGGGCTTCATCGACGCGGGGAAGGGCGACCCGAAGGTGGTGTGCGGGACGCACCCGATGACGCCCGCCGAGCGCGCGGGGCTGGAGCGCTTCTTCCGCGTCTATGCCCTGTTCAAGCGGGGCCTGCACCGCGTGCGCGGGGACGTGCCCGACACGCGCTTCGTGGGCTGGCTGCGCGAGGGGCCCGAGGCCTGACGCCTCAGCCGAGGGCCCGGGTCATCTTCAGGACCCGGTTGTGCTTCAGGCCCTGCTCGATAGGCCCCACCCACTGCTCCGGCTGGAAGCCGACGCGCGTCCAGAAGCGGCGTCCGGCCGTGTTGTCCTCCACCACCGCCACGCGCAGCAGCCGGCCGCCGTTCGCGCGCACGTGGGCTTCGTAGGCGCTCAGCACGGCCTCGCCCCGGCCCTGGCCCCGGGCCTCCGGCGCGAGGAGCAGCAGGCCGATGTACCACTCGCCCTGGGCCGGGTAGTCGCGCAGCGCTTCCAGCACCCCCGCGAGACCTCCTTGCGCGTCGCGAAGCGCGAACAGGTGGCCCTGGCCGGGGGCAAGCCCCGGAGGCCGTTCGCTGGGGATGTTCCGGGCCTGATCCGGGAGGGCGGGGCGGCCGTAGGCGAGCTGGTGGTAGTCCTCGCAGCGGTCGAGCAGCGGCTGGAGGAGGTGCGTCTGCGTGTCGTCGACGGGCTCCGCCGTGAAGTCCGCCGTCTGGAATGCCATTGGGGCCATGTCAGCTCCTACAGGACGCCGCGCGCCTTGATGTCGAGGTAGCGGTTCACCGCCGCGAGGCTCAGCTCATCCGGCGCGACGTCCAGCATCTGCACGCCGCCCCGGCTCACGCGCGCCTTGAGCACCTCGCGGTCCGTGAGCAGCTCCGACGCCACGGCGTGCTGGAAAGCCTCCTCCGGCCCGGACGGCGGCGTGCGCAGCAGCTTCTGGAGCGCCGTGTCCTTCACGGACAGGCACAGCGGGACGTGGCGGCGGGCCAGGCGGTGCAGCGGGGCCACCAGCGTGCCGGCCTGCTCCTCGTCGAGGAAGTCCGTGAAGACGCACAGCAGGCTGCGCCGGTTGAGGCGCACGTTCAGCTCCTTGAAGAGCGCCAGGTAGTCCACGTACGTGAGGCTGGGCGTCGTGGAGTAGAGCGTGTCCACCAGCTTGCGGTACTGGCCCCGGCCCGCGGCGGGCGGCAGGTAGGCCTTCACGCCGTCCGCGAAGAGGGCCAGGCCCACGCGGTCCCCGTTGCGGATGGCCACGAAGGCCAGGAACAGCGCCGCGTTCACCGCGTGATCCAGCTTGGTGAGGCCGTCCACCTGCGCCGCCATGGAGCGCCCCGCGTCCACGCAGATGAGCAGCGCCTGGGAGCGCTCCGACTCCAGCACGCGCGTCACCGGACGGCCCCGGCGCGCGGTGGCCTTCCAGTCCACGTCGCGCACGCTGTCGCCCTGGGCGTAGTCGCGCAGGCGCGCGAACTCGCTGCCCCGGCCGTCGCGCCGCAGCTGCCGCAGGCCCAGGTTCACCAGGTCCAGCGCCGCGCCGGAGAGCAGCAGCCTCCGGGCGCCTCGCAGGTCCGGGTACACGGACACCGAGCGCTCCGCCGGGAAGGCGCGCTCGTGCGACATGAGCCCCAGCGGGCCGCGCACGCGCACGTGCACGGCGCCGAAGCTGAACTTGCCGCGCTTCGCGGGCGTGGCCCGGTACACCCACTGCGTCTGGCTGTCCGGCGTGAGGCGCAGCGTGGCCTCCGAGGGCTCCGTGGCGAAGGACGGGGGCGCGTCGTCCTTCACGCGCACCTCCACCGTGCCGCCACCCCGGTGCACCAGCCGCAGCTCGACGCGGTTCGCCACGCCGACGTTGAGGCGCTCCGGCAGCGTGCGCTCCACCTCCAGGCGCACGCGGCGGGCCTGGAGGAAGTCGAACGCGGCCAGGGCCACGGCCAGCGCGTCCAGCGCCAGCACCGCGCCGCCCAGGCCCGGGAAGAAGCCCGCCAGCGCCATGGGCAGCGCGAGCAGGGCGAGCAGCCCCCACAGGCGCTCGGAGGGAATCACCGGGGGACCTCGACGCCCTGGACCACCTCGCGCAGCACTTCCGTGGGCGTGGCCCCGTCCAGCTCCGCGTCCGGCGACAGGAGCAGCCGGTGGCGCAGCACCGGGCCCACGAGGAAGCGCACGTCGTCCGGGGTGACGAAGTCGCGGCCCCGCAGCGCCGCCAGCGCCTTCGACGCGAGCAGCAGGTGCACGCCCGCGCGCGGCCCCGCGCCCAGGCGGATGTTGGGCGAGCTTCGCGTCGCCGCCACCAGCTTGCGGATGTAACCCAGTACCGGCGGCTCCACGTTCACCGCGCTGAGCGCCGCGCGCGCCTCCAAGAGCCCGTCCTTCGTCACCGCCGCGTTCACGCCCGCGCGCGCCAGGTCGCCCGAGTCGAAGCCCCGGTGCACGGACTCGAGGATGGCGTCCTCCTCCTCCGGCGCGGGGTAGCCCACGTCGATCTTCAGGAGGAAGCGGTCCAGCTGCGCCTCGGGGAGCGGGTACGTGCCCTCGGACTCCACCGGGTTCTGCGTGGCGAACACCGTGAACATGGGCGACAGCTGGAGGTTCTTGCCCTCCAGCGACACGGCGCGCTCCTGCATCGCCTCCAGCAGCGCGGACTGCGTCTTCGCCGGGGCGCGGTTGATTTCATCCGCGAGCAGCAGGTCCGTGAAGATGGGGCCTCGCGCGAGCACGAAGGCCTGCGACTTCAAGTCGAAGACGCTGGTGCCCAGGATGTCCGCGGGCATCAGGTCCGGCGTGAACTGGATGCGCTTGAAGTCCGCGCCCACGCTGCGCGACAGCGCCTTGGCCATCAGCGTCTTGGCCACGCCGGGCACGCCCTCCAGGAGGATGTGCCCGCCGGCCACGAGCCCGCAGAGCATCAGCTCCAGCGGTTCGTCCTGCCCGACCACGGCCTTGCGCACCTCCGCGAGGACGCCCTCGCGGATGGCGTTCGCGGACCGCACGGCGTTGCCGCTGTCCGGGAAGGGAGGAGGGGAGAAGGGCGGGGCGTTCATGGGGTTCCGGGGCGGGGCCGGCCGGTGCCGGCGGGGTGGATGCGCTCGCGCAGGTGCGCGGCGGAGGTGGCGAGGGCCTGGAGGTCGGCGTCCTTCTGGACGGCGGAGGCTTGGCGGTTCACGTCGAGCAGCCCTTCCGCCAGGTCCTGGCGTCCGCGCGACCGCAGCCCTTGCGCGACAGCGTCGGCGGTGGAGTGCGAGGGCAGGCCCGCGAGCGGCGCCAGCTGCTGCGTGAGGCCGCGCGAGATGAGGCCCGCGGCGAAGGCGTGGTGCTGGCCCTCGCGGTACAGGCGGCTCATGGCGAAGAGGGCGTCCGTTGCGCCCACGCGCATGGACTCGGGCGGAGGGAGTGGACGGCCGAAGCGCTTCAGCGCGCCCGCCCACAGCACGACGCCCAAGAGCAGCTGCGCGACGGCGAAGTGCAGGCCGTAGCGGCGCGCGAAGTCCACGATGGAGCGCTCGTTGGTGAAGCCGTGGTGGAACTCGTCGAAGGCGTAGGGGCCGGGGCCCAGGGCGCCCAGGGCGCTCAGCCAGAACTGCGCGTTGTCCGCGCGCGCGAGCGCCGGGTTCATCGCGAGCTCGGGGGCGCCCACCACCAGCACCCGGCCCTTGCCCGCGGGGACCACCGCCGCCACGGGGAAGCCCAGGCGTTCATCCTCCAGCACGGTGACCGCGCCCTCCGGGAGCCGGAGGTAGGCCTGGACCTTCGCCTCCACGCGCTCGACGCCCAGCGTGTACGGCGTGGGCAGCGGGGGCACCAGCGTGCGCATGGGCAGCGTCACGTCCGCCTTGTCCAGCTTCACGCCCAGCTCATCCAGGAGCGCGTTCTCCCGCGAACCCCAGGGCACGTACACGAGCGACGCCCCGGCGCGGACATGGGCCAGGACGCGTTCGACCTCGTCGTCGTCCAGCTGCTGCGCCCGCAGCGCGTTGAAGCCCTGGTGCGGCGCGTCCTCGCCGTCGGTCCCCGCGTCCGGGTCCGAGGCGAGCCGCGTCTGATCCGGATCCTCCTCGTGCGAGTCCTGGACCTCCACGGCGAGCAGCACCAGCGCCTGATGGCCGGAGAGCAGGCGCAGGTCCGCCATGTTGCGCGTCACCGGCAGGCCGCTCTCCTGCGCGAGCAGGTACAGGGCGCGCGCGCCGTCCGGCTCCGCGCGGAAGGTGGACAGCGGATCCGCGAAGCCGCCGCGCTGGGCGCCGCGCACCAGGAACGTCCCGAGCACGCCCGCGAGCAGCAGGCTCCCCAGCACGAGCAGCGGGAAACGGTCACGCACCGGCGGCCTCCTGCACGGACGGCGCGGCGAGCAGCGGGGCGGTGAGGGCGCGGAACTCGGTGTAGCCGTCCGGGCCCACGGGCACGTTGCCGTACCACGCGAAGTCGAAGCGGCGCGTCAGCTCGCGGAACGGGGCCTTCACCTCGGGGCGGCCCCGGAACGCGCGCAGGTAGTCCCAGTTGGAGAGGGTCTCGTCGTAGTGGATGGCGCCGTCGCGGTGCAGGCGCGACAGGAGCGCGAGGTAGAGGTTGCGCACCGCCTCGCGGTACTCGCCCTTCGCGGCCAGCGCGTCGGCCAGGTGCGCCCAGCCTTCCGGCGGACGGGACAGCGCGTGGTCCGGGTTGTCCGCGAGCGCCGCGGCGTCCACGGTGCGCACGTCCAGCGCCGGACCCGGGGCCGCACGCTTGCGCCGCAGGACGCTCACGAGCACCACCCCCAGCACCGCCAGCGTCAGCGCGACCAGGAGGACGACGAGGATGTCGGCCACCGCGCCGCCGCTCAGGGGCAGGGCCGTCTCACGCGACCTGGGCTGCGGGTCGCGGCGCTTGAAGAACTCCTTCAGCCACTCACCCAGCTTGTCGATGAAGCGGCGCCACCACCCTGCCTCCGGAGGGACCTCCTCCTCCTTGGGTTCGGACGGGGCCTTCTCCGGACGCGCCTGGAACTCCGGCCGCGCGAGGATGGCCCGCGCCCGGTCCGTCGCCGCCCGGGCGTCCGCGCGCGCCTGGG
>NZ_JBKGHJ010000282.1:0-11163 GCF_046520365.1 Corallococcus sp. 4LFB | reverse complement strand
CACGGGCGAGGTGCTGGCGGAGGCCCGTCCCGGTGGGACGCTGACGTGCGCGGAGGGCAACGCGGTGCAGTTCAGCTACACCGCGCCGCAGCGCGTGCGCCTGTCGCTGGAGGGGCTGCCCCAGGCCGGGGGGGAGCCGCTGCGCTTCTTCCCCAGCGAGGGCGCGGCCCCGGAGGTCGCCGCGGGCGTGGACGTCCCGCTGCCCTTCAGCACGCCCGTGCAGGGCGGGTGGCTGACGGGCCCCGTGCCGGTGCACGCGCGCTTCACGGACGCGCAGGGCCGCACCGTCGCGGACACGCAGGTGACGCTCACGCCCCGCTGAGCCCCCACCGAACAACCCCCCTCCCGTGCGAGCACAGGAGGGGGGCGGGGACTGCCGTGCCTTGTGGGGTCCGGGAGTGACTACGGACGCGGGACGCGGCGGTCCACTTCCGCGGTGCCGGTGTACTGCGTGGACACGTTCAGGAAGCCCTTGAGCTGAACGCGCCAGGTGCCGGCGGGAGGGTTCGTGATGGTGACGGCCTCGCCGGTGGAGGTGCCCTCGGCGCTGGTCGCGACGAGCTCCCCGTTGGGGCCAAAGACATACAGGTCCAGGTCGTAGGCCGGGTTGCCCCAGTCCGTCTTGATGCGCAGGGCGTTGGCGCCCGCGGGCACCTCCAGCGCGTGCTCGTGCTGCGCGGCCCGGAGGGACAGGTCCACCACCGGGAGGTTGATGGCGGTCTTCACCGTGCCCGTCCAGGAGGGCAGGGCGGTGGTCTGCGTGATGTAGCGGGTGCCCACGGCGTCATTCACCAGCTTCGTCGCCGCGTAGACGTCCGCGTAACCCGCGCCCACCTCCCACGTCTCCAGCTGGCGCGTGGTGCCCGCCGCGTCCGTCGCGTACATGGGCCGCGCCGTGGCCTGCACCGCCGCGAGCACGCCGTCCATGTTGAGCGCGGGGTTCACCTCCAGGAGCAGCGCGGCGACGCCGGACATGTGCGGCGCGGCCATGGAGGTGCCGGAGCTGGCCGCGTAGAACGGCTCCGGGTGCAGCAGGTCCAGCCCCAGGTACGGCTGCATGATGGTGGCGGTGAGCGCGCGCGCCGCCACGATGTTCACACCCGGCAGCGTGATGTCCGGGTGGTGGAACTCGTCGCCGGGGATGCCGCGGCTGGAGAAGGACGCCAGCTCGCCCGGCCTGTCCTGGCTGAGCAGCGGGTTGGTGGCCGCCGTGGTGTCGCGCGACGTGCCGGCCGCGACGGAGATGGCGCACGGCGAGGCGCTGTACGGGTTGAGCGTGTCGGGGGCGGAGCCCTCGTTGCCCGCCGCGAACACCACCACCATGCCCAGGTCGTAGGCGCGCTTCGTGGCAAGGGAGATGGGGTCGAACGGCGCGAAGTGGCTGCCGCTGGTGCCCCACGAGTTGGAGATGACGCGCACGTTGTGCGCCTCGCGGACGTCCGGATCCATCAGGAAGTCGAAGCCCTCCAGCGCGAACAGGATGCTCAGCGCGTCGCCGGTGCCCACGCCCAGGAGCTTCGCGTCAGGGGCCACGCCCTTGTGCGCCCCGCCCGAGCGCGCACCCGAGCCGCCGATGATGCTGGCGCAGTGCGTGCCGTGGCCGCTCGTCAGGTCGCTGTTGGGCGTGTCCACGTACAGCGCGCCGCCCACGCCCACGTCCAGCGGGGAGGCCACGACCTTCACGTTGCGCGCCACGTTGGGGAAGTCGCCGTGCGTGCCGTCCAGGCCGGAGTCGATGATGCCCACGCCGATGCCCGCGCCTGTCGTCCCATACGCGGTGCGCGCCGTGTCCGCGTGGATGTACGGCACGCTGGTGTCCAGGAAGTACTGGAGCGGCTTGTCCTCGTAGATGGACAGCAGGCCCAGCGGCTGGAGCTCCTGTCGCAAGCTGTTGATGAGCTGCGGCGTCACCGGGGCCTTCAGCGCCACCATGGGCAGCGACTTGAGCGCCAGGACGTTGCCCAGCCCCAGCCCCTGCGTCACCCCGCCCAGCGTCCGCGTCAGGCCGCCCAGGACGGCGTCCAGGTTCAGCACGCCGCCCGTCGCGTTCGCGGTGTTGAAGGAGAGGATGAGCGTGCGCACCGACCCGTCCGTGTGCAGCGCCGGATCCACCACCGCCTGGCCGAGCGCCGCCTGCGCCGCGCTGGACGCATAGAGCGCGTTGCAGGCACTGGGAGTCGCGGCCGTCGCGGTGACGATGGACCGCGAGGTCGACGTGACGGCGGGCGGTGCCTCCTCCTTCGCGCCCCCCTCCTGCGAGGTGCTCGCGCCACACCCCAGGACGGCGGCGGTGGCGGCGGCCCAACCCAGCGACATCAAACGCTTCATGTGGTGTTCCCCCGAGATGAGCGGCGGCCTTCCAGGGGCCGCGCGCAAAAAGGTGTGAATCGGGAGCCCCCGCATGGATCGCGGTTCCACCGGACTGTTCTGTAGTGGCTGAACCCGGAGGGCTGTCGGGGAAGAGGGTCTTTCCGGCCCCGGCGGTGACAATGTCCGGAGCGCGGGCGGGCCCGGGGGGGGGGCGCCGGGATACAGTCCGCTCCGTGTTCTACGCGTGTGTGCGGGCGGTGGTGGCGCTGGCGCTGCGGCTCTTCTACCGGGTGAAGGTGAATGCCCCGGCAGAGGCGCCCTTGGGGCCGGTGCTCTTCGTGGGCAACCATCCGAACGGGCTCATCGACCCGGCGCTGGTGTTCATCCTCACGCGGCGCCAGGTGACGTTCATGGCCAAGGCGCCGCTGTTCAAGCTGCCCGTCATCGGCTGGCTGCTGAAGGGGCTGGACGCGCTGCCCGTGTACCGCAAGCAGGACGACCCGGCGCAGATGGGGCGCAACGAGGGCACGCTGGAGGCGGCGAAGGGCGCGCTGGTGCAGGGGCGGGCCATCACCATCTTTCCGGAGGGCAAGAGCCACTCGGAGCCGGGGCTGGCGGAGCTGAAGACGGGGGCGGCGCGCATCGCGCTCAACGCCGCGCGCGAGGGCGCCCCGGTGCGCATCGTCCCGGTGGGGCTCACCTACGCGGAGAAGAACGTGTTCCGCAGCGAGGTGCTCATCGACCAGGGGGCGCCCATCGACGTGACGGCCTTCCTGCCGGAGGACGCGGCGTCGGAGCAGGACGCGGTGCGCGCGCTGACGGAGCGCGTGGCGGAGGGGCTGCGCGCGGTGACGCTGAACCTGGAGCAGTGGGCGGACCTGCCGGTGGTGCGGGTGGCGGAGCAGCTCTACGCCTTCCGCCAGGGCGGCACGCTGGACGCGGAGCGGCTGCGGCTGTGGGCGCGAGGGGTGCGGCTGTTCCGGACGCAGGAGCCGGAGCGCTACGAGCGCCTGCGGCAGCACCTGTCCTCGTTCGGCCACCGGATGGCGCTGGTGCAGGCCTCGCGGCCGGAGGAGCTGTCCGTGCAGTACCGCCCGGGCAACGTGGTGCCCTTCGCGGTGAAGACGCTCTTGCGGCTGGTGTTCGGGCTGCCGCTGTTCGCGCTGGGGCTGGCGCTGTTCGGCCTTCCGTATCCGCTGCCCCGGATGGCGGCGCGGCGCGCGGAGCTGGACGTCCAGGCCACGGTGAAGTTCCTCACCGCGGTGGTGGTGTCCGTCGTGTGGTGGTGGGGGCTCACGGCGGTCGCGGCGGTGTGGGGCGGCTGGGCGTGGGGGCTCGCGACGTTCGTGCTGGTTCCGCCGCTGGCGCTGTTCACGCTGTCGTTCGCGGAGCGCTGGGACGAAATCCGTCACGACCTGGAGCTGTTCTTCACGCTGGGCAACCGGAAGCGGCTGAAGGCCCGGCTGCTCGCGGAAGGGGAGCGGCTGGCGGGCGAGGTGGAGCGGCTGGCGGAGGAGTACCGGCCGAAGCTCGACGCGCCCGGTGCCTCCCCCGTCGCGAGGTAGCGGACCGGAAGATCCGCCGATGCCGTCGAAAGTCCCGCCCTCCTATTGGCCCCGGGCCCGTCGTTAGGTTTCCCCCAGGGAAGCAACGACCGGCACGAGGAGCAGGGCAATGGCGGCATACGACGTGGTCATCGTGGGGGGCGGCCCCGGCGGGCTCAACGCGGCGCTGTATCTGGGACGCGGGCGCAAGCGGGTGCTGCTCTGCGACGCGGGCACGCCGCGCAACGCGGCGGCGGAGCACATGCACGGCTTCGGGTCGCGCGACGGCATCCCGCCGCCGGAGTTCCGGCGCATCAGCCGTGAGCAGCTGAAGGCCTATCCCAACGTGGAGGTGCGCGACACGCGCGTGGGCTCCGTGGAGAAGCACGAGGGCGGCTTCCGCGTGGCACTGGGCGACGGCACCACGGTGGACGCCCGGCGCCTCCTGCTGGCGATGGGCGTGGTGGACGTGATGCTGGACATCCCCGGCTACCAGGAGCTGTGGGGTCCCAGCATCTTCCAGTGTCCCTACTGTCACGGCTGGGAGGTCCAGGACCAGCCCTTCGCCATGCTGGCGAAGAACCCGCAGTACCTGGACGGCGCACCCATCATCCAGAACTGGTCCCGGGACCTCATCGTCTTCACGCACGGCGACTTCGAGGTGCCGCCGGAGCAGCGTGAACGACTCCAGGCCCTGGGCATCCCGCTGGAGGAGCGGAGGATCCGCGCGCTGCATGGGAAGAACGGGCGCCTGGCGGAAGTCGAACTGGAGGACGGGACGCGCATCGCCCGGAGCGTCATGTTCTCCGCGCCGCCGCAGCGGCAGCACGAGCTGGTGACGCGGCTGGGGCTGGAGCTGGATGACCTGGGCTACGTGAAGGTGAACGCCACGGGAGAGACGTCCGTGCCGGGCATCGTCGCGGTGGGCGACATGACGACGCCGATGCAGGCGGCCATCGCGGCGGCCAGCGCGGGCACCATCGCCGCGGCGATGATGAACCACGCCCTCATCCTGGAGGACGCGGACCGTCGCTACACGGAGGTGACGGGGAAGCCTGTGCCCTCACGGCGGAAGGGGCACTGAGCCTCACCACGCGTCAGTGCGCGGCCGGCGCGCGGTGCTGCTTGCGCCACGCGGCGGGCGTGAGCCCCTCCGTGCGCCGGAACAGGCGGATGAAGTGCGTGGGGTCCGCGTAGCCCACGCGCTCGGCGATGATGTCCACGCGTTCGTCCGTGGACAGCAGCCGGCGCCGCGCCTCCGCCATCCGGCCGGAGATGATCCACTCCACCACGCTGCGGCCCGTGGCCTGCTTCAGCGCGGTGGTGACATGCGCGGGGGAGCGGCCCACGGCGGCGGCCACCTCGCGCAACGAGATGGGCTTCAGGCAGTTGCGTTCGATGAACGTGAGCGCCTCACCCGCGAGCGACACGCGCGAGTCCGCCGGCGTCCACGTGCTCGAACGCCCCACCTCCGCCAGCACCAGCGAGAACAGGCTGCGCGTCACCTGCTCCCCCAGCGCACGGTGCGGCGCGCGCGTCTCCGCGTGCAGCTCCGACAGCAGCCGCAGCAGGTGCTCCTGGCGCCCGGACGGAATCGGCACGACGGCGGAGGCCCCCTGGCGCACGCGCTCGAAGGGCTCCAGCAGCGGGCCCACCTCCGTCTGCGCGAAGGCGGACGGATGGAACCCGAGCCCCCAGACCTCCGCGCCCTCGGCCGACACCGTGCGGTGCTGCTCCCCGGCGGGGATGAGCATCACGTCGCCCGCGGACACGGTCAGCCGGGTGCGCTGATCGATGACGGCCGCCCGCCCGTGTAGAGCGCGAGCACCGCCTGCGGATGCGAGGCGGCATGGGGGGAAGGGGCCTGCTGGGCATGCCCGCACGCGACGACCAGGGTGCTCGACGGCGCCTCCCAGCCGTGAACCGCATGCGAATGCACGACAGCCATGGGCGCCTCCGCTTCCTTCCCTGGCGAGCAGCGAACCTGCTCGCCCAACCGGATGGGGCTCGGATGCATTCCGGGCCCGGGCGTTTCCGCGCGAGGCTTCAGCCCTGCTGCGCGCGCGGCGTGGCCTCCCGGAACAGCTTCGCGCCCAGCAGGAGCGCCAGGCCGCCCAGCAGCACCGGCACCGCGTTGATGGCGATGGCGGTGTGGAGGCTGGCCATGTCCGCGATCTGCCCGATGAGCGTGGGGGAGATGGCGTCGCCCAGCATGTGGATGCACAGCACGTTGAGGCCCATGGCGAAGGCGCGGAACGCGGGCGGCACGCAGTTGACGATGGCCGCGTTGATGGGGCCGCTGTTGAGGAAGATGAGGAACTGCGCCACGCCAATGGCCGCGAACGTCAGCGTCGTGTCCTGCAGGTTCACCGCCAGGTACATGCACGGCGCCGCCAGCAGCAGGCCGATACCCGACAGCCACAGTCCGCCACCCGCGCGCTTGCGGTCCATCCTGTCCCCCAGCCAGCCGCCGGCCACGGTGCCGGTGAGGCCCGCCACGGCGGTGATGGCGCCGAACACCAGGCCCACGCGGCCCGGGTGCTCCAGCCACAGGTGCCGCTCACGCACCAGGTACGTGGGCATCCAGAACGCCAGGCCGCCAATGGAGAACGTCATCAGCGTGTAGCCCACCGTCGTGGCCCAGAAGGCCATGTTGCGGCCCAGCCCCTTGAGGCCCTCCATGAACGGCAGCTTCACCGCCGCGTCCGGCCCGTCCATGGCGCCGCGCTGCGGCTCCGGCATGAAGAAGGCCATGGTGCCCAGCAAGAGCCCCGGCACGCCGCCCGCGAAGAACGCGGCGTGCCACGAATACGTCTGCGTCAGCCACCCGCCCAGGCCGTAGCCCATGGCGGAGCCCACCGGGATGGCGATGTAGAAATACGACAGCATCCGCGTGCGCTGCTCGCGCGGGTACAGGTCGGAGATGATGGACGGCGCCACCGCGCCATAGCCCGCCTCGCCAATGCCAATCACCGCGCGCGCCAGCAGGAGCGCCGTGAAGCTGGACGCCAGGCCGCTGGCCCCCGTGGCCAGGCTCCAGAGAATCACGCCGCCCGCCACCAGCAGCCGGCGGGGGATGCGGTCCCCCAGGAAGCCGCCCAGGGGCGACGCCAGCATGAAGACGATGATGAAGACGGTGCCCAGCAGGCCGGACTGCGCGTCGTTGATGCCGAAGTCCTTCTGAATCTCCGGCAGCGCGACGGCGATGATGTACCGGTCGAGGTAGTTGACCAGGTTGATCAGCGTGAGGATGAACAGCGCGTAGCCCGCGCGCACGGACTGCGTGGCACGCGCGCTGGACGGAGCGACGGGGGTGGAGGCGTTCATGAGCGAGAGGAGCCGGAGCCAGAGCCGAAGCGGTGTGCCAGCAGGCCCCAGCGCAGGCCGCGGTCACTCACGCGGCACGCCTCCAGGCCCAGCGCCTTCACCGCTTCGCGCAGGATGAGGGCCCCCGCGGGGATGACGTCCGCGCGCTTGGGCTGGAGGCCGGGCAGCGCCCGCCGCGCGTCCAGGGGCAGGGCGCACAGCCGGTCCGTGAGCACGTCCAGCTCGCTCCGGGACAGCGTGCCGCCGTGGACCGCTTCCGCGTCGTAGGTCGCCATCTGGTGCTGCACGGCGAACAGCGTCGTCACCGTGCCGGCCACGCCCACCAGCATCGCGGCGGGAGGCGGCGGGGGCAGGGTGGAGAAGGTGTCGCGCAGGTGCGCCTCGATGGCGCCGCGCTCGTCGGAGGACAGCGGGTCGGTGCGCACGTAGCGCTCCGTGAGCCGCACGGCGCCCACGTCGAAGCTGTGGCGGAAGGCCACCGTGCCGGCGTCGCTGCCGTAGATGAACTCCGTGGACCCGCCGCCAATGTCCACCACGAGCAGCGGCCCCGCGGCCTCGCTCCCGAAGTCCTGGGCCACCGCGGCGAAGGACAGCTGCGCCTCCATCTCCCCGGGGATGATCTCCACCGTCACGCCGCGCGGGCCTGGGCCGCGGCGATGAAGTCCGCGCCGTTCTTCGCGTCGCGCGCGGCGCTGGTGGCGGACACGGCGATGCCCTCCGCGCCCAGCTCGCGGGCCTCGTTGGCGAAGGCCACCAGCACGGACAGCGTGGCCTCCATGCCGTCGGAGGACAGGACGCGGTGGGTGTCCACGCCCCGGCCCAGGCGGGTGATCTCCGCGCGCTCCACCACGGGCTGGAAGCGCCCGTCCGGCAGGCGGTCCGCGACCAGCAGCAGCACGGAGTTGGTCCCGATGTCGATGGATGCGAAGCGCGGCATGCCGCGCACACTACTCAACGCAGCAGCGCTTCCAAAGCCCGCGCCAGGGCCTCGTAGTCCGCCGGGGTGTTGTAGAGCTGCGCGGACAGCCGCAGGTGCCGGCGGGGCGCCCGGGGCCAGGCGGTGACCGGAACCTCGATGTGGTGCTCCTCGAACAGGCGCACATGGAGGGGGTCCAGGTAGAGCGGCGGCTCGGGGTGCTCAGGGAAGCCGTCTGGCAGGGCCACGCACGCCATGCTGCCCACCATGGACTCCGGGCACAGCGGCACAGCGTTGCCCAGCCTCGCGTCCAGCCCGCGCCGCGCGGCCAGCACCTTCTCCCGGTTGGACGCCATCACCTCCGGCCACCCACCCGGAACGAGGCCCGCCATGAAGCGGATCACGGTGGGGATGCACAGGAAGGGCGTGGGGTCGACGGTGCCCACCCAGTCGAACTCCAGCCGGAAGCGCGAGCGGTCCGTGCGCGGCGAGTTGTGCCCGTGGCTCACCACCATCGGCTTGAAGCCCCGCTGCAGGTCGCGGCGCACGTACAGGAACGCGGCCCCCTTGGGCGCGCACAGCCACTTGTGGCAGTTGCCCGTGTAGTACGCCGCGCCCAGCTCCTGGAGCGCCAGCGGCACCATGCCCGGCCCGTGCGCGCCGTCCACCAGCGTCTCCACGCCCCGCTCGCGCAAGCGGCGCACCAGCTCCGCCACCGGCATGACCAGCGCCGTCTGGCTGGTGATGTGGTCCATGAGGACCAGCCGCGTGCGCGGCGTCACCTGGGCCATCACCGCGTCCACCACCGACTCCGGCGAGGGCACGGGCCAGGGCAGCTTCGCCACCACCACCTTCACGCCCTGCTCGGCGGCGGCCACGTCCAGCGCGTTCCTGGACGCGTTGTATTCGTTGTCGGTGGTGAGCAGCTCGTCGCCGGGCTGGAAGCGCAGGTTGCGCAGCACGGTGTTCACGCCCGTGGTGGCGTTGGGCATGAACGCGAGGTCCTCCACGGCCACGCCCACGAAGGCCGCGAGCGCGGCGCGCGCCTCGTCGAGGAGCGGCTCCACCTCACGGGCGAGGAAGCGCACCGGCTCCGCTTCCAGCCGGGCCCGCAGCTCCGCCTGGTGCTGGAGCACCGGCCTGGGGCAGGCGCCGAACGAGCCGTGGTTGAGAAAGACGACCTGGGGATCCAGGCCCCAGTGAGCCCTGTGGGCGGGGAGGGGAGCGCTCATGGGGCGCGCAATGCACCCCGGCGCGTCCCCCCTGTCAACGGCCGCCCGCCGTGCGTGACTACTTCGCCGCCGGAGCGGTGCCCCAGTCCGGGGTCAGCCAGTGGCCCTTCTCCATGGGGAGCGGCACCTGGTTGCTGCCGTCGGAGGTCATCACCCACAGGTGCGCGGCGCCCTTGCGGTTCGTGCTGAACATGATGAGCCGGCCGTTGGGGGAGAAGGTGGGCTCCTCGTTGTTGCCCTGGTCCTGCGTGAGGCGCGTCACCTTGCCCGTGTCCACGTTGACGGTGAAGAGGTCGAAGGCGTTGCGCTCGTCGCGCGCGGTGAAGGCGATGAGGTCCCCGCGCGGCGACCAGTCCGGCGTCTGGTTGTAGTTGCCCTGGAAGGTGAGCCGCTTCACGCCGGAGCCGTCCGCGTTCATCACGTACACCTGCGGGCTGCCACCCCGGTTGGACACGAACGCGATGCGCTTGCCGTCCGGCGACCAGGTGGGGCTGGTGTTGAGGCCGTAGGGCGTGTCCGTCACGGCCTTCGCGCCGGAGCCGTCCGCCGCGGCGACGTAGATTTGAGCGCTCTCACCCTCCGCCAGCGCGTACGCGATTCTCTTGCCGTCCGGCGAGTACGCGATGCCCGTGGCCATCTGCCCGTCCGTCACCAGCGCCTTCGCCTCGCCGCCGGGGGTCTGCACGTAGATGTCCGGCCGGTTCCTCCGGTAGGACGTGAAGGCCACCTGGCCGGAGGGGCTGAGCGTGGGGAGGATGTGCGTGCCGCCCCGGGTGAGCGCCTGCGCGCCCAGGCCGTCCCAGTCCGCCACGTACACGTCGCGGTTGGCGCCCGCCTTGCGCACGTAGGTGATGCGCGACAGGAAGGGGCTCGCCTCGCGGGTGAAGTGCCGGTAGAGCGCGTCCGCCAGCGCGTGCGCCAGCCTCCGGGGCTCACCGGCCGGCGCGTCCTTGGACACCTTCAGCTCCTCCTTGCCCGTGGCCACGCTGAACAGGCGCAGCTCGCCGCGCAGCGCGCCGCCGTCCTGCGCGAGCGACACCTTCACCAGCGACTCCGCGCCCACGTCCGCCCAGCGGCTGAAGTTGATGCTGCCCGCCGTCATGCCCTCCTTCGCGTCGGCGGTGAAGCTGTTGCGGTCCAGCACCTGGAAGATGCCGGAGGCGGTGAGGTCGTACGTGAAGGCGCTATCGAACGTCTGGGCGGCCTTCTTGTCCGCGCCCTCCTGCACCACGGGCGCGGGGGCCGCGAGCGGCAGCGGGCGGAAGTTCGCGCCGGAGATTTCGATGACGGGCGCCTGCGCCAGCACCAGCGCGGGGACGAGGAGGAGCGACAGCAGGAGGGCTTTCATGGGCTGAACACCAGGACGACGCCGTTCTTCTGGAGCGCGTCGCGAAGCGCATCGGGGGGAGGAGAGAAGGGAGAGGCCTTGCGCACGGCGGCCACCACCGCCGCGTCGAACAGCTCGTTGCCGCTGGCCTTGGCCAGGCTCACGTCCAGCACTTCACCCGCGCGGCCCAGCTTCATGGCCACCTGCGCCTTGAGGTACAGGCGCTCCGCGTCGGGGATGGTGTCCGCCACGTTGTAGTGACGGCGCACCTGGGACTTCAGGAGGCCGTAGTACCGCTCGCCCTCCGCCACCGCGGAGTCACCGTCGGGGTCGCCGTCCTCGGCCCCCTCCAGCTCCTCCGGCTCCGTGGGCTTCGCGGACTTGTCGAACGCGCCGAACAGCTTCTTGCGCCGGTCCTCCGCGCTCGCCTCGCCCTTCTGGGGCGCGGGCGCCGGCGCGGGCTTCACGCCGGGCACCGCCACCGCGGCGGGGGAGGGCGCGGGCGTG
>NZ_JBKGHJ010000281.1:0-11177 GCF_046520365.1 Corallococcus sp. 4LFB | reverse complement strand
CTCGGGCTCGGGCGCGGTGGCACCCGGCGGGCGCGGGATGGGCTCCAGCTTGCCCGGCGCCTCCTGCTTGCAGGCGGTGAAGGCGAGGGCGACGAGCAGACCGGACAGACTTCGCTTCACGGGGACACTCCTGGGTGACCGTCGCGGGATAGCGGAGCGGACGGCGGATGTACAAGGGAGAACGGGCCATGACGCGGCCCGGCGGGGTCGGCGCTTTCAAGCTGGTGGATGTCCGGTCCTCCTCTCCGGAGGAGAGCCTGGGCGACGGGGTGCCCCGACCGCAAGTCCCCTGGGCCTCCGGAGACCCGGCTTCCCGAAGCCCTCCGGATTCCTCTATGTCCGCTCCCCGCGCGCATCGGGACCGATGCCTGCGCTGGACGGCCTTTCGGGGAAGGGCCGCGTCTTGGAATGGAGCAATGGGATGAAGCTTGGGGCTTTGGGTTTGTTGGGGGTGCTGGGGTTCGTGTCGGGCTGTGCGTCGTCGAGCCCGGACAAGCCGACCGCGCTGGAGCGGCGGCAGGCGATTCGCGACGCGTCGGACAAGACCTACCGCAGCGCGGAGGGTTTCCAGACGGCCCGTTGGGGAATGACGCCGGACGAGGTCCGCGCCGCGCTGCCCGAGGCGAGCGTGTCCCCGGATGGAACGCTGCGGATGAAGACCACCATCGCGGAGATGCCGGCCGAGGTGTCGCTGGGCTTCCTGGAGAACCGGCTCGCGGCGGTGGACGTCTTCTTCACGGAGGTGGCGGATGCGCGCACCTTCCACGCGTTGATGCGTGACCTGCTCACCCGCAAGTACGGGGACCCGAAGACGGCCCGCGAGGTGGCGCGGCAGGTGAAGTGGGGGGATGCCCCCGTGCGCTTCGCCGCGGACCTGGCCCCCGTGCAGGAGGCGGATGCGGCTGCCTCCGCCGCGACGCTGGAGAGCGCGTTGGCGGGGCAGGGGCAGTTCAAGGTGCTCAACCGGTGGACCACGTTCGAGAGCCACGTGAACCTGACGCAGTGGACGCTGCCGTCCCGGGGCGTCATGGCCATCCAGTATGAGAGCGCGAAGTACTCGCCCAAGCGCGCGGGCCTCATCGGGCGCTACACCACGAAAGCCCGTCAGGACCTGGTGAAGGACCTCTGAGCCGTCCCAGGCCTTCGGCCTCGGATGCCGTCCCCGTGAATGAGAAGGTGGGAAACCGCCTGGGACCTCCCGGCGGCGGCGCATCCCACGAACTGGTCCGACTGTCGGACAGGTTTGGAGCGCCGCGGAAACCTGTCCGACAGTCGGACCAGTTGGATCCGCGTCGGGCGAAGGGAGGGCGGGGCTTAGCGGGGCGCAGCGGCGCGGGACAGCCGGTCTCGCACGGCGAGGCCCAGGCCGCTCGCGGCGGGCAGACAGGCCACGAGCACGTCGTGGCCCTGTTCGTCGGCTTCGCGCAGCCGCGCATAGAGGACTCGCGCGGCCTCCGCCGGTTCTCCCGGCACGTCGAAGCGCTGCACGTCCTTCGGCAAGGACAGTGACGCGGGGCCCAGCACTCCCACGCGCAATCCCTGTGCACGCAGGGCTTCCACGCGCTGCGCCGCTTCGTGCGGCTCTGCGAGCACCACGCCCGCCCTGGGCGCGTAGTGCGAGGCCAGCGAACCGGATACTCGCACCGTCTCGGAGGTCCGCACCGGCACCTTGCGCCCCAGCACGCGCTCCACGTCCTCCGTCGCCAGGCCTCCGGGCCTGAGAATCGTAGGGGCTCCGGAGGACAGGTCCACGATGGTCGACTCCACGCCCACCGTGGACGGACCTCCGTCCAGCACCAGGTCCACGTCGCTGCCCAGGTCCCGCTGCACGTGCTCCGCCGTCGTCGGGCTCACCCGGCCGAAGCGGTTGGCGCTTGGCGCCGCCACCCCTCCGCCCAGCTTCTGAAGCACCTCCATCGCCACGGAGTGGCCGGGCACTCGCAACGCCACCGTGTCCTGGCCTCCCGTCACCGCGTCCGTGGCCCTGGACGTGCGCGGCAGCACCAGCGTCAGCGGTCCCGGCCAGAAGGCCCGGGCCAGCGCCTTCGCTTCGTCCGGCACCACGCGGGCCCACTCGGACAGGTGCTCAGCGCCCGGGATGTGGACGATGAGGGGGTGGGTCGCGGGCCGGCCCTTGATGGCGAAGACTCGGCGCACGGCCAGCTCGTCCTCGGCGTTCGCCGCGAGGCCGTAGACCGTCTCTGTTGGCAGGGCGATGACACCGCCGCGTCGCAGCAATTCGACTGCACGGTCCAGGAGGTCGGGAGTAAGCATGCTCGGTTCGCACTGTCTCCCCAGGAGAAACCATGGGCAAGTCGCACGTTTTCGAGGCGCACAGCCAGATGCCTGTCCCCGCCGCCGACCTCTTCTCCTGGCACACCCGCGAGGGAGCTTTCGAACGCCTGTCGCCCCCCTGGGAGACGGCGGAGGTCGTGGACCGCACCGGCGACGGCATCCGCCCCGGCGCCCGCGTCGTCGTCAAACTCCACCTGGGCCCCATCCCTCAGCGCATGGTCGCCGAGCACACCGCCTACGTGGAGGGCTCCTCCTTCCAGGACACCCAGCGCGAAGGCCCCTTCGCGAAGTGGATCCATGACCACCGCATGAGCCCGGCGGGTCCCCAGGCCTCCGTCCTGGAGGATGCCATCCAGTACGAGCTGCCCGTGGGGACGCTCGGGGACACCTTCGGCGGCGGCTATGCGCGCAAGCGCCTGGAGCGCATGTTCGCGTACCGCCACTCGCTCACCCGCGCGGACCTGCGCCGCCATGCGGCCTTCGCATCCCAGGGCCCGCTCACCGTGGCCATCGGCGGTGCGTCCGGCATGCTGGGCTCCGCGCTGTCGTCGTTCCTCACCACCGGCGGCCACCGCGTGAAGCGGCTGGTGCGCGGCCGGGCGAACCCGGCGCGCGGGGACATCTCCTGGGCTCCCGACAAGGGCACCGTCGACGCGGCGGGCCTGGAGGGCGTGGACGCCGTGGTGCACCTGTCCGGCGCCAACGTGGGCGAGGGCCGGTGGTCCGAGGAGCGCAAGCAGGAGCTCCTCAAGAGCCGCACGGACAGCACCCGGCTGCTGTGTGAGACCCTGGCCCGCGCCACCCGCAAGCCGCGCGTGCTCATCTGCGCCTCCGCCGTCGGCTACTACGGCAGCCGGGGCGATGAAGAGCTCACCGAAACGTCGTCCTCCGGCGACGGCTTCCTCGCGGACGTCACGCGTCAGTGGGAGG
Organism: Corallococcus sp. 4LFB; assembly: GCF_046520365.1. Lineage (NCBI taxonomy): Bacteria > Pseudomonadati > Myxococcota > Myxococcia > Myxococcales > Myxococcaceae > Corallococcus > Corallococcus sp. 4LFB. Next base: position 7,952 of record NZ_JBKGHJ010000281.1, on the reverse strand, counting down.
CCTCCACCAAGGCCGCGGAGGACGCGGGCATCCGCGTGGTGCACCTGCGCATCGGCGTGGTGCTGGATGCTCGCGGCGGGGCGCTCGCGAAGATGGCGCTGGCGACCCAGGCGGGCGGCGGCGGGCCCGTGGCCTCCGGACGCCAGTGGATGAGCTGGGTGTCCCTGGAGGACGTGCTGGGCCTCATCCAGTTCGCCGTCTTCACCCCGTCCATCCAGGGGCCCCTCAACGCCGTGTCCCCGAACGCGGTGCGACAGGGGGAGCTGGCGAAGGTGCTCGGGAGGGTGCTCCACCGCCCGGCCGTGTTCCCGCTGCCCGCCACCGTGGTGAAGACCGTGTTCGGGCAGATGGGCGAGGAGACCCTGCTGTCCAGCACCCACGCGCTGCCCACGGTCGCGCAGGCGAACGGCTTCCCCTTCCTCCTGCCCGACCTGGAGGGCGCGCTGCGCTTCACGCTGGGCCGCACCACCGACGGCGCGGAATACCGCCACGGGTGAGCCCGGCGCTTGACACTCCTCGGGAGGGGCGACAGAAGTGCGCCGCTTCCCCTCGCTTCGAGGAGTCCTGATGATCCAGGTCGAAGGGCTGACGAAGTTCTACGGCGAGCACGCGGCCATCCGGGACCTGGCCTTCACCATCGGCCAGGGTGAGGTCATCGGCTTCCTGGGCCTCAACGGCGCTGGCAAGTCGACGACGCTCAAGATTCTCGGGTGCGTGCTGCTGCCCACCTCGGGCCGCGTCGTCATCGACGGGCACGACGTGGTGAGCCAGTCCCATGAGGTGCGCCAGCGCATCGGCTACCTGCCGGACGTGCCCCCCGTCTACGAGGAGATGACGGTGGGCGAGTACCTGGCCTACGTCGCCCGGCTGCGCGACGTGCCCGCGAAGGCCACCGCGTCCCACGTGGGCGAGGCCGAGGAGAAGACCGGCCTGCGCGACGTGCACGGCGAGGTCATCTCCACGCTGAGCCACGGCTACCGCCAGCGCGTGGGGCTGGCGCAGGCGCTGGTGCACAAGCCCGCGCTGCTCATCCTCGACGAGCCGACCAGCGGCCTGGATCCGCTTCAAATCGTGGAGATGCGCGACGTCATCCGCGGCCTCAAGGGCGCGCACACGGTGCTCGTGTCCAGCCACATCCTCCCGGAGATCTCGCAGACGTGTGACCGGCTGCTCATCATCCACAAGGGCACGCTGCTGGCGCAGGGCAGCGAGGAGGAGCTGTCGCGCGCGCTGGGCGGGCCGTCCATCGTGCTGGAGGTGCGGGGCGACCGGGCGCGGGCCCTGGAAGCATTGCAGGGCTTCGGCGCGGTGGAGGTGCGGGAAGGGAACGGGGTGCTGGCCCTGAAGGTCGCGGCGGCGCCGGACCTGCGGCCCCAGGTGGCGCGAGCGGTGGTGGGCGCGGGCCTGGAGCTGCTGCGGCTGGACGCGAACGAGGGACAGTTGGAGGCGCTGTTCCTGCGCCTGACGCACGGGCAGGAGGTGAAGGCGTGAAGGCGCTCCTGATTGCGCGCCGCGAGCTGGCCGGCTACCTGCGCACGCTCAGCGGCTACGTCATCCTGGCCATCATCCTCGCGGTGAACGGGCTGTTCTTCAACGCGTACGCCCTGGGCGGCGCGAGCAAGCGCTCCGCGGAGGTGCTGTCCGGCTTCTTCTATTATTCGAGCGGCTTCACCATCGTGGCGGCCATCCTCGTGTCCATGCGGCTGCTCGCGGAGGAGCGCCAGACGGGCACGCTGCCGCTCTTGTACGCGTCGCCGGTGCGGGACCGGGACATCGTGCTGGGCAAGTTCCTGGCGGGACTCGCGTTCCTGGCGCTGTACCTGCTGCTCACGCTCTACATGCCGCTGCTGGTGCTGGTGAACGGCAAGGTGTCCTTCGGACACGTGGCGGCGGGCTACCTGGGGTTGCTCCTCTTGGGCAGCGCGTCGCTGGCGGTGGGCACGTTCGGGTCGTCGCTCGCGAAGAACCAGCTGCTCGCGGCCATCTTCTCCGCGGTGATGCTGGTGGCGCTCATCCTGTGCTGGCTCCTGGCGCGCATCACCGAGCAGCCGCTGTCGGATGTCTTCAGCGCGATGTCGCTGTGGAACCAGCACTTCCCCCCGTTCCAGGCAGGGCTCATCCACGTGCGGGACGTCGTCTACTACCTGGTGGTCACCTACGTGGCGCTGTTCGCGGCGACGCGGGTGCTGGAAGCGCGGAGGTGGCGATGAGCACGCCGGCCTCTTTCGGGACGGGGCTCGCCGCGACGGGGGCGTTCGTCGCGGGGCTTATTGCCGTGTTCCTCGCGGAGCGCGTGCTGGGCGTGGGCTCCGGCCGCGTGGCGCTCGCGGCGCTGGGCACCGCCGTGGTGGTGGCCGCGACGGCGTGGAGAACGGTGCGGATGATTGCCGCGCCTGCCGAGCGGCGCGCGCTGGAGCGGTGGGTGCTCACGCTGTACGTCGTGGGGTTGGCCTCGCTGGTGCTCTACTTCGTGAAGGGGGAGGTGGGGACGGCGCTCTTCGGGGAGCCGCTGTCGCGTTCCTCTCCGAAGCTGTCGGGAGTGCTGGCGGTGTTGTTCCCGGCGCTGCTGCTGTGCTCGCTGGTGCCGCTGGCGATGGTGGAGGCCGCGCTGGTGGCGATGGCTCGGGCGCCGGTGCCGGAGACGGGCCGGGTGAAGAGCGCGCTGTTCTCCGGCCTGGGCGTGGCGTTCGTCGTCGTGTTCGCGTTCGCGGCGACGTACGTGGCCACGCAGGCGGACGCGACCTGGGACCTGTCGTACTTCCGGACCGCGAAGCCGGGGGATGCCACGCGCAAGCTGGTGCGCGGCCTCAACGAGCCGCTCCAGGTGACGCTCTTCTTCCCGCCCGCCAACGAGGTGGGCGAGGCGGTGCGGCAGTACTTCCGCGACCTGGAGCCGGAGAGTCCGCAGCTGGGCGTGGAGGCGTTGGACCAGGCGGTGGAGCCCGCGCGCGGCAAGACCCTGGGGGTCAGCAGCAACGGCTCCGTGGTGCTGGCGCGGGGGGACCGCAAGGAGATCCTCACGCTGGGCCTGGATCCGGAGCGGGCGCGCGGGCAGCTCCAGCGGCTGGACGCGGAGGTGCAGCGGAGGCTGCTGGCGGTGGCGAAGCCCCGGCGCATCGTCTACCTCACGGGCGGCCACGGGGAGCGCGCCGACACGCGGCCCGTGCCGGGGGAAGCGGCCCGGCCTTCGGTGGCGCAGTTCAAGGAGCTGCTGCGCGCGCAGAACGTGGACGTGCGAACGCTCACGGTGGCGGAGGGGCTGGGCACGGCGGTGCCGGCGGATGCGGCGATGGTGGCGGTGCTGGGGCCCACGCGGGAGCTGTTGCCGGAGGAGGCCACCGCGCTGCGCGAGTACTGGGGGCGGGGCGGGCGGCTGTGGATCGCGCTGGAGCCGGATGGCGCGGCGCTGGAGCCGCTGCTCAAGCCGATGGGGCTCAAGTCGCTGCGCGTGCCGCTGGCGAACGACCGCGTGTACTTCCGCACGGCGCGGCAGTTGAGCGACCGGGGCAACCTGGGCACGGCGAGCTTCTCCTCGCACCCGTCGGTGACGTCGCTGTCCGCGCTGGGGTCGCAGGGCGCGGTGGCGTTCGTGGGGGCGGTGGCGCTGGAGCCGGTGACGCCGCCGGTGCCCGGCGTGTTGCTGGACACGAGCGTGCGCGCGCACGGGGAGACGTTCGCGGACCGCAACGGCGACTTCGAGCCGGAGGCGGGTGAGGTGACGAAGGCGTGGCCGCTGGTGGTGGCGGTGGAGCGGCCGGTGGGGGAGGGGAAGCCCGCGCCGCGCGCGGTGGTGATGGCGGACGCGGACGCGCTGGGTGACGGCATCCTGGGCAACGTGGGCAATGCGTATCTCGCGGTGGACACGCTGCGGTGGCTCTCCGGCGAGGAGGCGCTCTCCGGCGTGACGACGAGCGAGGAGGACGTGCCGTTGCAGCACACGCGCTCGCAGGACGTCGTGTGGTTCTACGCGACGGTCTTCGGGATGCCGCTGGTGGTGCTGGCGGTGGGCTTCTTCGTGACGCGGCGGCGCGGACGGCGAGCGCCCCGGAGCGCCGCGGCGGTGGGAGGTGCGCGATGAAGGCGCGCGACGTGGCGGTGCAGGGAGTGCTGGCGGCAGTGGCCCTCGTGGCCGCGTTCTTCGTGTGGCAGCGCGAGCCTGCCCGTGCACCCGGTGAGGTGACGGTGGAGGACGCGCAGGCGGGTGCGCTCGACCGCATCCGGTACGACGAGGAGACGCGCTTCGTGGAGCTGTTCCGCGATCCCCAGGACCGCGACACCGTCTGGGTCCGCCTGGGCAGCAAGCCCGCGAAGCCGGGCGCTGGAACGCAGAGCGCCACGGATGCAGGAGCCCTCGCCCAGGCAACCAGCGACGCCGGAAGTGCCGCGCTCGACGCAGGAGCCAACTCCGCCGACGCGGGGACACCCGCGAGCCCCGCGCCCGTGCCTCCGCCCCGGGAGCTGCGTGGCAACGACGTCGCGCTGAAGCTGTTCGCCCGCTTCGCTCCGCTGCGCGCGCAGCGGGACCTGGGCGTCCTGGATGACCAGAAGCTGGAGGAGATCGGCCTCGCGAAGACGGAGCGCCGCCTGACGCTCACGCTCGACGGGACGCCCAGGACGTTCCGCCTCGCCTCGCCCGCTTCGGGCTGGGGCGCCCCCTACCTCCAGCGCACGTCCGACGGCCACGTCTTCCTCCTCGGCCCCGCGCTGCTGACGGACCTGGAGGCCGCCGCCAGCCGGCTCGTGGACCGGCGCCTGCACACCTTCGACGTGGATGGCTTCGACCGCGTCGTCATCTCCACGGGCACCGCGTCCCGTGCCTTCGTCGCCAGCGGCAAGCCTCCGGGCGCCGTGCAGCTGTCGCCCGTGGACGCCCCCGGCACCCCGGACGACTTCGCCCGCAACTGGCACGACCGCCTGTGGCGCCTCACCCCCGTGGAGCTCCTGGGCCGGGGCGAAGCCCCTCCGGGCCCGGCCCCCACGCCCGCCTTCCGCGTGGAGTACCAGCGCGGCGGCAAGGCCGTGGGCGAGCTCTCCATGGCGAAGGCGTCCGACAACTCGTGGTACGCGCGCACGGAGTTCACCCCCGGCTGGGTCCGCATGGGCGGCGGCCTGGAGCTCCTGGCCGAGGACGCCGCGAAGCTCACCGCGCCGCGCTGAGGCTCACCGCGCGGCGGCCGCCGTCTCCACGTCCAGCCGCATGTCCACGAAGCTGTAGGCCGGCCACGGCCCCGTGAACCGGAACGTGTACGTGTCCAGCCGCGCCACCAGCGACTGCACCCGCGCCTCGAACGCGGCCACCCGCGTGCGGTCCACCAGCCACGCCGCGTTCCACAGCATCCGCTCACCCAGGGGCGGCGCCTCGTGCGCGGCCTCCGCCAGCGGACGCAGGCCCGCCCTCAAGCCGTCCAGGTCCTTCGCCGTGCGGTCGCGCAGCGCCGCCTCCAGCCGCGCCTCGTGGTCCTCCTCGGGCTCGGAGGGGCCTCGCGACAGGCCCGGCTGCGCCTCCATCAGCCGGCGCGTCAGCGCGTCGCCGTGGCAGTACACCTTGAGCCCCAGCTCCACCCGCCCTTCCAGCTCGGACAGCGCCCGGTTCAGCGGCGCGCGCGCCACGCGCAACAGCTCCCGCACGCGCTCCTCCGACGGCAGCACCGTCCCGAAGGCCACCGGCACCAGCGTGTGCTCGCGCACCACGGCCTCCGTGACGCGCTGGTGGATCAACAGGTGCTCGCGCGTGGGCACCACCCTGGGGCCCGCCACGTCGGACACCAGCGCCGCGAGGCCTGCCTCCCGCACCGCGCGCACCGGGGCCGCGCCCAGCCCCGCCAGGTCCGGCTCCCATCCGCCGTCCTCGCGCACGATGCCGTAGAGGTAGTGCGCCCGTGCCTCCCGCGAGGACTCCGCCGGGGTCTTCGCCGTCATGACGTGCCCACCTCCGTGCAGACAACGGCTTTTCAGCGCGCGCTTGCCGCGTCGCGCCGGGCAAGCATCTTCTTCACCTGGTCCACCAGCGCGTCCGGCAGGCACGGCTTGGTGACGTACGCATCACACCCGGCCTCGTTCGCGTCGTCCGTGTGGCCCTTCAGCGCATGCCCCGTGAGCGCCACCACCGGGATGCCCTTCGTGCGCGCGTCGCCCTTCAGCCGGCGCGTCGCCTCCCAGCCGTCCATCACCGGCAGCGACAGGTCCATCAGGATGACGTCCGGCACCAGCTCGAAGGCCTTGTCCAGCGCCTCCTGGCCGTTCTTCGCCTCCGCGACGCGGAAGCCGGAGAACTCCAGGTACTCCGCGTACATCTCCCGGGCATCCTGGTAGTCATCCACCACCAGGACGAGCGGCTTTGGGTTTTCCGGGGTGTTCGTCATGTCCGTCTCGCGCGTCTGGGAAAGTGCAGGGTGAAGGTCGAACCCTGGCCCGGAGCGCTCTGGAGGGAGACGCGTCCCCCCAGCATCGCGGCCAGGCGGCGGCAGATGGAGAGGCCCAGTCCGGTGCCCCCATAGGCCCGCGTCGGCGAGCTGTCCACCTGCTGGAAGTCCTCGAAGATCTTCTCCTGGTTCGACACGTCGATGCCTATCCCTGTGTCCTTCACCGAGATGGCCACGGTGCCGGTGGCGTTCTGATACTCCGCCGCGACGTGCACGCCGCCCTCGTGCGTGAACTTCAGCGCGTTGGACAACAGGTTGAGGACGATCTGCTTCACCTTCTGTCGGTCGCTCCACACCCCCGGCAGCGCTTCGTCCAGCCGCGTCTCCACCGTCAGCTTGCTGCGCGCGATGATGGGGTCCATCTCCGCCATCACCTCCTGGAGCAGCTCCGGGATGCCGAAGTCCGACAGGTGCAGCGGCATCCGCCCCGCCTCGATGCGGGTGATGTCCAATATCTCGTTGATGACCTCCAGCAGGTGCCGCCCGTTGGAGTCGATGCGCGTGAGGTTGCGGCGCTGCGGCGGCGTCATCTCCCCGGACACGCCCTGCAGGAGCATGTTCGTGTAGCCGAGGATGGCGTTGAGCGGCGTGCGGAACTCGTGCGACATGTTGGCCAGGAACTGCGACTTGGCCGCGCTCGCCTGCTCCAGCTGGATGGCCTGCCGGCGCAGCTTCTCGTTCTGCTCCGCCAGCTCCGCGGTGGCGGACTGCACGCGCGCCTCCAATTCGCTGGAGACCTCCTTCACGCGCTCCAGCAGCCGCGCCCGCTCCAGCACCTCCGTGCGGTCGTGGAAGACGGTGACGATGCCCGTCAGTTCGCCCCCGTCGCCCAGCACCTTGTTGGCCATGGCCTCCATGGGCACGGGCGAGCCGGTGGACGGATCATCCAGGGTCAGCTGGCTCTTCCAGCGCGACACGCCCGCGTTCACCGGCCCCAGCAGGTTGGCGAGGAACGACGCGAAGAGGGCGTCGTTGGCGCGCACCCGGCGCAGGGTGGCCTCGTCCGCCGCGCCCTCGGCTGACGTGCCCTGGACCTGGACCTGGGGCCACGCGAAGAGGCGCTCGGCCGGGTCGTTCATCATCACCATGCCGCCCGCGGGGTCGGTCAGGATGATGGGGTCCGCCACCGAGTCCAGCACCCGGTCCAGGCGGTGGCGCTCGCTGCGGGCCTCGCGCTCCGTGGCGCGCAGCTGCCGGTAGCTCTCTCCCAGCGCCTGCGTGGCGCGGCCCAGGTCCGTCAGGTTGCGCAGCACGCTCACCACCACGGAGGGCCCGTCCGGCGCCAGCACCGGCGTGGTGACCAGCTCGAAGAGCAGGTCCATGCCCTCCAGCGGATCCACCAGCGGCACCTCGCGCCGGTGCACCGAGGTGCCGCCCTGCGCGAGCGTCTCCCGGAACAGGCGCTGGTTGAGCTCCACCGCCCGCGCGCGGCCGGGGCTCGCGTCCGGGCCCGCCACCAGCAGTGCTTCCGCGCGGCCGTTGGCGAAGAGCAGCGTGCCGTCCGTGTCCGTGAGCAGCACCGGGTCCGAC
>NZ_JBKGHJ010000280.1:0-11180 GCF_046520365.1 Corallococcus sp. 4LFB | reverse complement strand
CACCGCGCGGGGGCGGAGTCCGCGGGGGCGGCGGCGGTGAGGGCGGCCTCCAGCCCCGCGGCGGTGAGCGTCTCCAGCTCCGTGGAGGTGGGCGTCTCCGTCCCGCCGGACTCGAAGACGCGGTGGGCGCGGGCCCACTTGTCGTAGCGGGTGCCGCAGCGGGCGCAGGCGTGGGCGTGGCGCAAGAGCCGCGAGGATTCGGGGGCGGACAGCTCCCCCAGGGACCAGCGCGTCAGCCCCGCGTCCACATGTCGTTCGTACCACTTCATGGGAGGCTCCCGAATGGGATGGCGCACAGCAGGGCCAGGGTGGCCAGCAGGGCGCCTAGCTGCAGGCGCCCCGGTGCGACGTCACTGTCCAACCAGCCCGAGTCCTTCAGGTGTTCGGTGAACTGCAACCGCAGGCGGCGCTCGCGCACCCGCACCTCGCCGCGGGTGAGCTTCAGCTGGTCGGCGGCGGACTCCTGGGACAGGCCGTCCATGAAGCGCAGCTGCGCCAGGGCGCGCCCCTCGGCGGGCAGGGCCTCCAGGAAGCGGCGCACGATGGAGCGGACCTCGGCGCCCAGGGCCTCTTCCTCGGGGCTCTGGCCCTCGGTGGGGGCGTGGACGAGCTCCGGTGCGTCATCCAGCGGGATGGCCTCGCGGGCCACGCGGCCGGAGGCGCGCATCAGGTCAATGGCGGTGGAGCGGGCGACGGTGAGCAGGAAGCCCAGGTAGGGGCGCACGCCGTCGTAGGCCTGGCGCATGTGGGGGCGGAAGGCCCGCACGAACGTCTCCTGGTGGGCGGCGTCCAGGTCCAGGGGCGTGAGCGCGACGGAGCGCGTCCCGGTCTCCGAGTGCACGGAGAAGCGCCGGGACAGGTAGCGGAGCACTTCGGGCGAATAGGTGCGGTAGACCTGGGTGAGCACGGCGGTGTCACCCCGGCGGAAGGCCTCCAAGACTGACCGCTCTGTTCCTGGCAGCACGCGGAAGGCTCCGTCCCAGGGCCCGGCCGGACCCCTTCTGAAATGAGATACGAAATGACCTGGAAATTCCGGTCGTCGCCACACGCACGGCCCGCGTTTTCTTGAGCCCGGGCCCTGGGGCGTTGCGATTCGGGGTGTAGGCCCGCGGAGCCAGCGGCCGCGGGTGCGAATCCTGCATCGGGCGTTGGGGGGCACGGAAGCGGGGGGCGGCTGACACGAAATCGACCAAGCCAGATCCGCTTGTGGAATCAGGAGGCTCGCCGGAGCATGTGCGCTCCGCATGGCCACGAAGACCTCCAAGACGAAGCGCGCCGCGAAGCCCATCGCCACCAAGGCGATGGGGCTCGCCGTGCCGCGTGAAAGGCAGGCGGTCGTCGACAGCGGCGACGCGCGCTTCGCCGAGGTCATCGCGCTCATCGAGAAGGCCCGCACCCGCGGGTACCAGGCGGTGAACACGGTCCTCGTCGAGCACTACTGGGAGCTCGGCGCATACATCAGCCGCAAGCTCGAGGCCGCCGAGTGGGGCGACGGCGTCGTCGAAGACCTCGCCGCCGAGCTCGCGAGGCGTTACCCCGGCGCTCGGGGCTACACGCGCCGAAACCTCTTCCGGATGCGCCAGTTTTTCGAGGCGTACCGGTCGCACAAGAAAGTGTCACCGCTGGTGACACAATTGCCATGGACCCATCACCTCATCATCCTGAGCGAGGCGAAGCCCGTCCAGACGCGCGAATTCTACATCCTCGCTTCCATCAAGGAGCGCTGGTCGAAGCGGGAACTGGAACGGCAGATCCGCTCGGGAGCTGTGCTGCGCGAAGCGAAGGCCGCGAAGAAAGTCTCGCCAGCGGTGACACAATTTCACCCGACGGCGATCGACGAGTTCAAGAACGCCTACAACATGGAGTTTCTGGGCCTCGCCGCCGAGCATTCCGAGGCTGACCTCCACGGCGCGCTCCTTCGGAACCTTGGCCGCTTCCTCACTGAGCTGGGTCGTGACTTCTGCTTCGTCGGCTCGCAGTACCCGGTGCAGGTCGGTAACCAGGACTTTGAGATCGACCTCGTGTTCTTCCATCGCGGGCTGCAGTGCCTCGTCGCCTTCGAGCTGAAAGTCGACAAGTTCAAGCCCGCCGACCTGGGCCAACTCTCGTTCTATGTCGAGACGCTCGACCGCGACGTGAAGAAGCCGCACGAGCGGCCCTCTATTGGCGTGCTGCTCTGCGCATCGAAGGACGACGAGGTCGTCGAGTACGCGCTCGCGCGCACGACGTCGCCCACGCTCGTCGCCGAGTACCAGACGATGCTGCCGCCGAAGGAACTGCTCCGCGCGAAGCTCCACGAGCTGTACTCGCAGCTCGCGCTGGACAAGGAGCCCGCGTGCCTGGGAGCGTCAAAGGCCAGCTTCGCCGAAACCTGAACGGTTCTGCGTCCTTGATCCTCCCCGTGCGCCGGCGCAGGGCAACCGGCCGCCAGCGGCCAGTCCTGAAAGATCAGCGGATGCGATCCGTTGACCCGGTCTGTGACACCTGTTGAATCGCGCGGAGGGGTCCGCTCAAACCGGGCCACTGGGCGCGTCCATCGCTTCGCCCGTTCACCACCCGGGAGGGAAGTGGCAACCCGGCTACGACGTCGGTTGGGTCCCCAATAATGGGCACGCGGCGATACAGCATGCTCGCCGCGACCCTGGTAGGTCACGTCTACGGGAACGCGTCCACCACCGTGTAGCCCGCGCTCCGGGGAAGGAGCGCGGCACCGGGCTTGGAGCCCGACTCCTTCGGCCAGAAGCCATCCTCGTTCCCGAGCACGAGGCAGACAGGATAGGTGCGGCCGTCAGGCGTCTCCGCTCGCGTGTAGCGGCCCATGACATGTTCCCCTCCTGTCCACAGCCGTCCGTAGAGCAGGGTGCCCTCCGGAAGACCGCCGTGTTTTTCCTTCTGGACGCTGACGATGTCTCCGTCATGCACGACGAGTGATTCGGCATCCGGACGGAAGGGGTAGCGGATGTCGACCGTGATGGCTGCCTTCGCATCCCGCCGCAGCTTCAACGCCTTCATCGCCTCCAGCGCTTCCGTGGGACAGCGCTGGGGCTTGGGCACCACCTGCGCACCCGCGCAAGCAATGAGGGTTGTCGCCGCACCGACAGCGAACGTGCAGCCGCGTGACAGCAAACGTCCGCGGACAGGTGGGTCCTGCTTCAAGGGAATGCTCATGGCGTCCTTCTCCGGCGGGAGCGGCGCGGGGGAAGGAGGGGCCGCTCCGGACGCGGCAGCTTGGTCGGGCGCTGGCGCCCGCGCCACGGGAGGCATGGAAGGGCGGACGGGCGCATCGCCGTCGGACCTTGAAAAGAGTCCCAAGTCCCATCCCATACAGGCCATGGCCACCACACATGCGAATGCGACGGCCCCCTGACGCCACAGGGCCCGCAGCGTCTGTCGGCGGCGCACCGTGCTCGCGGCGAGGATGTCCTGCGCCTCCACCTGGGCGACATGGCGGGGAAACCGGCGCCGCAACTCGCGTGCTTCGCGAAGGCGTCGGAGCCGATCCATGCGTTGAAGCCGTGCGTGCTGGAGCGGCACCTCCTGACCGGGAGCCACCGGCCCCACCATCCTGGGCGCCTCCTGCGTCGTGCGTGAGGACTCAGAGGGAGGTGTGGCCCAGTCGAACAGGGGCAGGTCCCAGGTTGCATCCGCATGGGCCAGGAGTTGATGCAGTTCGGAGGCCAGGGCGGAGGCGCTCGGAGGCCGTGCTTCGGGCGCGAACGCGAGCAGGCGGGTGACGAGTGACGCCAGCGCCTCCGGCACCAGCGGGTTGGGCCATGCGCGTTCGGGTCCTTCCCCCTCCAGCGCGAGCGCCGGATAGCTGTCGGTCAGCAATCGATGGAAGGTGACGCCCAGGGCGTACAACTCATCCGTCACGCCGTAGCGAGGACATTCCCGCGACGGCATCGCCATCCGCCAGCGGTAGAGCTGGGGACTCAAGTAGTGAGCCGTGCCAGGAGGCAGCTGGCCTGTTCCGGTCAGGGGCTTCGCTTCGGGATGCCAGCCCGCGCCCCAGTCCAGCAGGGTGAGCCGTCCGCCGGGCTGGACGTGGAGGTTGTCGCCTTTGACGTCGCGGTGCAGGACACCGCGCTGGTGCGCGAAGGCCAGGATTTCCGCGGCCTGGATGAGCAATGCGCCCACCTCGCGGGCCGTGGGGTTGCGCGCGCGGGCCCAGGCATAGAGCGATTCGCCGTCCACGTGCTCCATCACCAGGAACGGATGGTTCCCGGAGCCCGGCCGCCATGCCCCGGCCTCCACGAAGCGAGGTACTCCCGGATGCCGAAGGCGGGACAGCACCTCCGCTTCGCGTGAGAACCAGGGACTGTCGGGCTGTCGCGCCAGCTTCAGGGCATACCGCCTGCCACGAGGACGGCGCTTCGTATGAACGACGTAGACCGTTCCGTATCCGCCTGACGCCACACGCTGGAGGACGCGCCAGGGACCGATGGATGTGCCCGGAGGAAGCGCATCCACCATCAGCAGCAACGAAGGCCGGGCAGGTCCATGGGCCTTCTGCGCGGGCTGCGTGGCGGCGTGAGGAGGCTCAGGCTCACCGGGCGTTGCCTCGTGCGTGCTCATGGCGTCACCTGTTCCCAGCGGACGCCGCGTTCCCCCTTCGCGTCCAGCAACTCCAGGGTGACTTGCGTGCCAGCGGGCAGGTCGGGAAGCGCGTGCCATTCCACCACCACGGTGGCTTGCTCCCCAGGCGCCAGCTGCTTCACCTGCATGAGCAGGGGCAACTCAAGGGCCGGCGGTGCGTTGGGCCCGCGCGGTGTCAGCCGGGCGAAGCCCGGTATCCAAGGGGCGCTCCCCACGGCGTTGATCAGCAAGGTCGACAAGGCACGGGTGTGCTCCGTGCGGTAGAGCACAGGAGGGCTTTCGGCGGTCATGCCCGTACTGATGGGATGCTCCCGGAGATACTCCACGGAGACACCTCGCGGGGTGACATCCCCCATCAACACCGCGCCGCCCAGACCACGCAGCGCGCACTGCGCCCGCAGCGTCGCGAGCCCCGCCTCGGTGACCGCGCACCGGGCCCGCAGGTCCGCGAGCTCCTTCCCCAGGTCCTGCGCGGTGCGCCCCTGCCGGAACACCTCCACCTGTGAATCCACCTCCGCCTCCACGGTCGTGAGCACGAACCCCACCCGCGCGGGAGCCCCAGACCCCGCGAAGCGCACGGTGAGCACCGGCTCCTTCCCAGCGGGGACGTCCATGGACGCCTTGAGCACGAGGACGTCCTCATGCACCGCCACGCGGGAGAAGTAGGGCGCGAGCACGCTCCGGTCCACGGACTCCGGAACGATGGGCGCATCGAAGGTGACGGTGGTCACCTCCTGGGCGGCGACATGCAGCGCGAGCAGCACCGGAGGCTCCTCCGCGCGCAGCGTGAGCTGCCGGGCCTTGCGCTCCCGCACCGTGGGAGTCCGGGACTGCGCCACCGCCGTGGTGCCCATCAGGACCGTGAGCACCAGGGGAATGACCGAAGCGGACAGCGACATCACGGGTCACCTCCATCCTTCAAACCTAACAGATAGGGGTGACACGCATGGGAGTCCACGGGCCTGGGAAGCCCGGATGCCGCTGCAAGGAGAAGGAAAAGCCAGCCTACCTCAAGCGTCCCTGGGAGAAATCCCTACTCAGCGGTCGTCTACGACCGCCGCCCCGTCTTCCGGGCGAAGTACGCGCGGTTGAACGTCCCAAGTCCCCACAGGCGCGGGTCGTCCGGGGACTCCGCCTTCGCCAGGGACTCGTCGCTCTGTTCCCCGAGCCAGCGGATGAACTCGTCGCGAGACGCGAAGGTCTGCTTCGCCTGGGCGTCCCCCTGGCTGTACCGGAGCCCATGCGCGTACGTGCCGTCCCCGGAGCGCCACAGCGCGCGGGACACGCCGTCGCGCGGATCCACGGTGATGGACAGGTCCGCCCCCGCATCCATCAACTCCGCCACCCGCTGCGCCAGCGCGCGTCCGTAGTGCCGTGAATCGAAGTGGGCCTGCTCCCGAGCGTCCTGCTGTCGCTGGGCTTCATCCATGCACCGGATGCGCGGGGGGCCCTCCGTCTCGCAGACGATGGACAGCGCGATGTCCCCCAGCCCGGGCGCCGACGCGTGATACCGCCGCATCAGCTCCTGGACCTGGGCGCGAGGTGCCTCCGGCAGAGAACCGAACGTCAGCGCGCCGTCCGGCGCCGTGAAGATCAACGTGTCGTCATGAAGCGTTCCCCTGTGCTTCAACGACGCGGACAGCTCGATGCGGGTCAGCCCACGGGCCTTGAGTTCGGCACGCAGCCAGCGGACGACGTCGGAGTCTTCGGTCAGCAGGGAGGACATGGCTTGGGCCGGGACTCTCGCACGGCGTGCCCTGCCATGGACCGCTTCGAAAGACTGACATTCCTGTCGCGCTTCAGGGCCATTCCCACACTCCGCTCTCCTCGAAGCTCGGGGCGCCCGCATCAGGGAGCCCCTGGCCGCGAGCTTGCAGTGCGTGGCGCCGCCAACTCCCACCGCCGTCACATGACGGCCCTTCTCCCTGGACGACATGACTGCTCGACACTTCATCGCATCGCTGGTTCTGGCCTCCTGCCTGGGTGCACTGCCGGCGGCGGCGCAGGAGCCCTCGAACTCCGGGCTCGCGCTGGGCGTGCGCGGCGCCTTTGGCATTCCGGTGGGCGACGCCGGCACGGACCTCTCGCTGAAAGACACGTTCGGCAGCACCGTGGCGCCGCAGGTGGACGTCTCCTACTTCTTCAACCGGCAGCTCTCGCTGGGCGCCTATTTCCAGTACGGCATCGGCTCCGGTCCCGGTGACGAGTGCTCGGATGGAGTGGACTGCAAGAGCAAGGTCCTGCGCTTCGGCATCGACCTGGACTACCACTTCCGGCCGCGGCTTCGTCTCGCCCTGGGTGGGCGTGGGCGTGGGCTATGAGATCGGCTCGCTGGAAGTGGGCGAAGGGGCGGGGAACTCCTGGCTCAAGCTCGAGGGCTATGACCTGGGCCACGCCCACTTTGGCGTGGACCTCCAGCTCACCCGCTCCATCGCGGTGGGGCCCTACATCTCCGCGTCCGTGGGGCAGTACAACAAGGGCACGGTCCGTCTGGGCAATGCCGCGGAAATCAGCGACGACCTCACCGACGACGCGAAGCAGCTCCACGTCTGGATCCAGCCGGGCGTGCGTGTGCAGTTCCGGCTGTAGTCATCACCGCGAAGCCCTCACGTCTCCGGCGAAGGAGGCGTGGGGGCGGGCAGGGGATAGAGGACGCGGTAGTCGATGCGGTGGTGGTAGGCCGCCAGATACGGCGCCCCCGCGATGTCGATGACCACCTGCTGGGGCGGCGTGGGCTGCTGGTTCATCCACGCCTCCGCCTCCGCCTTCGTGGCGAAGGACAGGCCCGAAGGAGGGAGCCTCTGGTCCGCTACTTCCTGGAGGTAATGCTCCAGGATGGGAGGCATGAAGACCAGGTGGGTTCGCCCCGTGGTTGGAACGAACATGGCGGAGTAGTAGTCGTCTCCAATCAGCACGCGCGCCTGATCGACTGGAGGCTTCCGCGCGTTCATGGCGGCTTCCGCTTCTTCTCGGGTCTTGAACCGGCCGATGACCAACGGAGGCGCGGAGGCATCCTGGCTTTGGAGGTACGCTTCCAGTTCGGTGCCTTGCCCGGTGCCCAGGATGAAGTAGATGGCATCCATCGCGAAGTGGAGCGCCTGCTTTTCCTTCTCGGAGGTGCTTTCCGAGTAGCGCCGTCCCAGCATCTCCAGCTTGTCGAAGAAGTGCATCAGGGTGTGCTCTCCACCAGGTGCGGCGCTGGGGGCAGGGATGACGTCGTGAGAAGTAATGCAGGCGCGAGCACGATGAGCCCCGCGCCCGCTGAAACGACGACGAACGCGACCCCCGCGATGACCACCACGCTCCCCACCAGGATGGCGCGCTGGTTGCGCCGGGCCCATTCGGAGACCGCATCGCAGTCCCGCACGGAGCGCGCGGTCCGCACGATGCGCCGGCCCTCGGGCGCCCTCACGTAGCTGGCGAGGTCGAACGCCCCCGCCGGCCGCCACTCCTGGGTGAAGCTCCCATCCGGGGCCTCCCGCAGGAGCAGCACCCGGCGGGGAAGCTCCTCCTGCGAGGGCGGAGCCACCGCCACGCGGTTCGCTCCACAGGCCGCGAGCCACACACTCAACGCCACGGCCGTGACGCTCCTCCCCAGGTGAATCCAGACGTGCATCCGTCCACCCAAGCAGAACCCCAGGTGGAAGTCATGTCACCGCGAACCGCTCAGAACGCGCTGCCGTTCGCGCGGTAGCCCGGGGTCGACGCGTAGAGGTAGCCCCCCACGTTGTAGCAGAGGTCCCAGCTCCCCGTGGCGCTCCTGTCCGGGGAGCGGTTGAACGAATAGCCAGACGTCACAGGCGTGCTGGCGCTCTGGTACGAGTGGCTGTCCTGCACCGTGCCGTCCGCGCGCACCAGGTACACCGCGTCGCCGGCGCCTCCCTGGTTCACACCCCGGTCGAATCGCAGCCCGTAGCCGTTGTTGTTGGCGTACGTCGCGTACGTCGCCCCCACCGGCACCGCGGACGCCCCCGAGTACACCACGTAGGCCTTGCCCGCCGGCAGCACCGTGCCCGACACGAACGTGTGCCGCGCCACCTCCAGGCCCGAGTACGACTTCGCGTCGTGGATCTTCCAGCCGCTCAGGTCCACCGACCCTGGACCCGCGTTGTAGATCTCCACGAACTGCTGGTCGTAATCCGGCGTCCCCGCCGCCCCGTTGAACGGCTGCGCCAGGTACTCGTTGATGAACACCGTCTGCGTCGGCCGCGTCATCGTGAACGCTCCGTCGCTCACGTCCGCCACGTCCGCGCGCGCCGCGTCCGCCACCCGCACCCGCGCGGCCGTGGAGGACTCGCTCGGCACCGTCCACGTGTAGCGCCCGGTGGACGCCGCCACGTTGGATGCCAACGCGCGCCACACCGTCCCGTCCAGCGTGTACGTGAGGTTCACCTGCGACACGTTGCTCGACGTCCAGGTGATGTTGAACGTCTGGCCCGCCTGCAGCGTCTCACCGCCGTTGGGCGCCGTGACCTTCACGCTGCCCGCCTGCGCGACCGAGCCGAAGTTGAACTGGCTGAAGACGGGGTAGTGGTCCGACGTGGTGCTCTTGTAGCTGACGACGGCGGGCTTGAGCACCTTCGTGGTGTTCGCCACGTAGTAGGCCGCCAGCTCGTTCGTCACCAGCTGGTGGTCGATGAACTGGCTGTTGCTCACCGTCGAGCGCTCACCGGACTCCGACAGCGGCTGGGTGAGGAACTTGTACCGCGCGGCATCATTCACCAGGTTCAGGTACGGCGACTCGTACGGCGTGTAGATGGACGCGTCCACGTCGTCGTTCCAGTCGCCCAGCACCATCACGTTCTGCGTCGGCAGGTTCGTGTCCAGGTAGTCCTTGAGGCACACCGCCGCGCCCTGGCGCCGCGCGTACGAGTCCGCGTCCGCGTACGCCTTCATGTGCAGCACCATCACCGTCAGGTCCACCTTCGCGCCGCCGCGGATCACCTTCAGGTCCACGCGCAGGGGCGGCCGGTAGGCGAAGTCCGACGCGCACTCCGTCAGCACGACGTTCGAGTTCACCAGCTCCACCGCGTCCGTCTTGTAGAGCAGGCCCACCTTCTGGTCCGTCGTGCCGTAGGGCCACTCGCTGGCGAGCAGGCCGCTGTAGCCGGAGAGCCCCGCCTTCAGCGAGTTGAACGCGTCCACGCCGACGATCTCCGCCACGCCCATCACGTCCGGCCCCGCGTCCGCGATGACCGCCGTCGCGTTGGCCAGCTGCAGCGCCTCGTCCGTCGGGCCCTCGGCGGTGGAGCCGAACCACTCGATGTTCCAGTTGCCCACCTTCAAGCCCACCGCCGTCGGCTGCGTCCCGCCGTCCGTGCCACCGTCCGTCTTCGTCCCGCCGTCCGTGATGGGCCCCCCGTCGGGCAGCTCCCCCGACTGGGTTTGCACGGGCAACTGGATGACCGCCTCCGCGTGCGCGCCGTTGGCGTCCTCCACCCGCAGCGTGAACTCATACAGTCCCGGACCCTGCGGCGTGCCGCTCAGCACCCCGTCCTCCGTCAGGTCCAGTCCGTCCGGAATCGCCCCGTGCGGCTGCGACCAGGTCAAAGGCGGCGCCCCACCCGTGGCGCTGAAGGTGAAGGTGTAGGCGCTCCCCTCTTTCACGACCGGCAGCGGCGAGCCCGTGGTGATGGCCGGCGCCTGCCACACGCGCAGCGCATAGGCCCGCGTGTGCTGGGCGCCCTTCGCGTCGCGCACCCCCACCGTCATCGTCCACTCGCCGGGCGTCGTCGCGGGGCCCACCAGCCGCCCGGTGTCTCCGTAGAAGGAGAAGCCCGGCGGCACCTGGTCCACCGAATACGTCAGCGGCGCCGCACCGCCCGTCGCGGTGAAGACCTTTTCGAAGGCCGCGCCCACCGTGGCCGCCGGCAGCGTCACCTGGGGCAGCACCAGCCCCGCCGACCCCGGCTCCTCCGAACCACATGCGGCCAAGGTGACGAGGGAGGTGACGAGGACGAGCGACGCGAGCGCTCGGAGGGACCGGGACGACATAAAGGAACGCTCCAGCACCGGGCCCGCCCCAACGCGGCCTTCCCGGAAGAGGGCACGCACCTTAACGTGTCTGGCAGCCGACTGTCGCCCGCCCCCCCACTTGCACCCCGGCGGAGCGCCTGACGCACTGCCACACGGCAATGGATGGCGCGGTCCGCCGTCCTTCACGGACAGCGCGGAAGGCTTTGCGCCCGGTCCGCACGTGCAGTTGGATGGGTTCGAGCAGACGGAGGAGACGCGTCATGGCCGAGAAGTGGGACAGGCAGTTGATGGACTTCCTCAAGCGCACCGGCGAAGACCTCAAGCGCACCACGGACGACCTCCGCGGCGAGGCCGAGCGCCTCCTCAAGGAGGTGAAGGACCCGGAGAAGCAGGCCAAGGTGAAGGAGGGCCTGGTGCAGCTGCGCACCTGGGCCGCCGCCACCACCAAGACGGCCGCGGACAAGATTGAAACCGCCGTGCGCCGCGTGGAGACCTCCGTCGAGGAGGCCTTCAAGCCCGGCTCCAGCGCCAGCCCCGCCTCCACCCCTCCGTCCGGCGAGGCCGCCAGGGCCCCCAAGGCCGCCCCGGCGCAGGAGGCCGCCCCCAGC
>NZ_JBKGHJ010000027.1:0-35017 GCF_046520365.1 Corallococcus sp. 4LFB | reverse complement strand
CGGAGCAACCGCGCCGCTCGCGCCAGCGTCCTCACGGAACCGGTCCGTCGTGGGCCGCCATGCCGCCGAACGCGTCGCGGGTGACCAGGGCGGTCCGGGCGCCAGGTCGCCAGCGCGGAGCGCCGCGAGCAGCCCCGCGGGTCCGGCACCGATGACCACGACGTCCATGGGCGCTGAGCCGTTCATGTCCGGAGCTCCGCCAGCCACCGCAGCGCGCGCAGCCCCGGCATGAAGCCGTACTCGCCTCCGCGCGTGACCACGAACCGCGGCAGGCCCTGCAGCCGCCTGGGGATGGGCCGCTTCGGGAAGGAGAAGTCGCCCGTTCCATCGTGCGCGCCGCCGACGGGGTCCTTCGCATCGCCCAGCCCCAGGAAGTCACCCCCGTTGGCCCACTCCGCCTGCACGAACTCGAACTGCCGTCCGAGGTGCGCGCCGATGAAGGCGAACATCAACCCGCGGTCGACGCCATCGTCATCGAGGACTCCGTCGGGCAGCTCGGGGCCGTAGGCGGTCCCGCGCCGGATCATCCGGTGGAGCCTGACCACGCCAGCGACAGCCGCGTCGCGGGGGTTCGTTCGCCGGATGTGTGACCCGGGAGGCGTCTTGTATCCGGTCGGGTCATCTGAATAGTGGAAGTCATTGCTGCGCGACTCATCGGCGCCCAGGGCGGGAACGTCGTGGAAGGGGCACAGCGCCAGCGGCGCGCCGCTCCGCCACCTCCCCATCATCTTCGCCGCCAGGACCTCCTCGTCCTCCGGGCTGTTCGCGGCGTGCTTCAGGTACTGCCTGAACGCGGCCACCCGCTGATGAAGCTTGCGGAAGGCGACGTACGTTCCATTGCGTCCCAGGACGTCAGGCCGGGGCATCGGGGAGACGCCGCCCGTCTCATCCGGGTAGCCGAGGACGAACTCGCCCGGCCTGAGCGGCGCCTCATGGGGATTGCTCCCTGGGATGCCGCTCCCCTCGATGGCCGGATGGCTGATGCCGTCCCTGAACCCGAACGGCTCCTTGCCCGTGCTCAGGGCGTGGCAGTCCTGACGCCAGATGGGCTGGATGCCACCCAGCTCCCGCAGGGCCGTGTGCGCGCGGTCCAGCGCGGCTTCGAGCCGGGCCTGATCCGGCGAAAGCGCCGTCAACACGACGTGGACCTCGCTCGTCCCCAGCGGAGGTTCCCAGTGTTCGGGGCCGCTCTCACCGTCGTCGGCCAGCGCCTTCGCCCGGGCGGCCATGCCCTGCTGGAACTCCCACGCGAAGCTGTCCAGGGAGTCCCGCGGCACACCCAGCGCCTCGAGCCCCCGGTACGTGAGCGCGACGCTGAGCCCGAGGTCGGCATTCGGGCTGCCCGGCTGGGCGGCCGTGCTCACCACCGAGCCGAGCCGCCTCATCAGCTCCCGTCCCGCGCTCCGCTCGTCGATGCGCAAGAGGATGTAGGTCGCGACGTATGGAGACGGCCGGGGCCGCAGCACTCCGCTCTGGATGTCGTCGAGTTCGAGCATCTCAGTGGGCCGTGGCGAGGTTCTTCCAGAAGCGCACGAGGCTCTCGTCCGCCCCGAACAGGGTGCTGAAGACGGTGGAGTCCGCCACCAGCACGTCGCCGGCCCTGCCGTCGCCCGGCGGCATCCACACCAGCGCATTGAACTCGGTGTTTCCCGCGTTCGTGAACGGATGGGGCCGGGTCCGGTCGATGGGCTGCTTCGCCAGGACGCGAGCCGAACGGGAGCCCTCCGGGGTGACCGCGTAGTGCGGCAGGTGCAGGTGGAAGTTGAAGTTCCGCACCCCGGTCAGCCAGCCGCGCGTATCCAGGTCCGCCATCACCGTCAACGGGGCGCTCCGGTTCGTTCCTTCAACGACGGCGGGACGCAGCCCCCAGCGGTTCTCCACGGGGATTCCCAGCCCCTTCATCAACGAACGCGCATAGCCGCCGAAGCGTTGCTGACGCGGCACCAGCGCGTCGCCATGGTGGGCGTATTCCAGGGCGCGCTCGTCCAGGTCCTGTGAGTGCCCGACGTCGTGGTGCGGGCCCAGCACCAGACAGGTGCCTTCGCGCTCGAGGAAGGCGCGGACCGCTTCTATCTCCTCCGGGGCGGCCACCTGTCCGGTGACGTCGTGGTCCAGCCCGAAGACGAGCAGCGTGTCCGTATCCGCGAGGACCCGCTCGTCGAGCGGCAGGGAGAAGCCCGCCTGGTCGACCCGCTGGAACATGGGGACCTTGTTCCCGGTGACCTCTTCGATGACCTGCTGGAACTTCACCCACGCCCAGAAGAAGAGCTCCAGCGAGCCCGCGATTCCCTGCTGGAACCTCAGCGCGTCCGACCACTGCGGGGACTCGTAGGCGGGCCAGAGCACCCGGCGAACCTCGACCATCGTCGAGAACCGGTTGTCCATCTCGGCGGTATTGCGATTGGCCTCTCCGGGGTAGCTCCAGGACGTGTAGACGCTGACCCGCCGGTGGCCCTTCGAGTATTTCCTCGGCGTGTGGTTCTGGTTGTAGGTCCGCCCGGCTGGCTCGCTCATGACAGGCCCCTACTGCATCTGCTCGAGCATCTCGGTGAACGAGGCCTTGAGCTTCAGCGCCTTCTTGATCTCATCGCTCGTGAAGTACGGGTACTCGCCGTACTCGAGAAAACTGGTGCACTGGTGCTCCCGGAGGAACTTGACGAACGCAGGCGCGTTGGTCTTCCAGTCCATGGGAAACCCCTCGAGGCTCTCGAAGGCGGTATTGATGCCGGCCTTCGTGAAGAGAACGACCGCGTCCTCGGTGTACTTGTCGAAGTCGGTGTCGAAGATGCCCTGATACATGAACCGGGTGTCGTTATCGAAGAGCACCCAGCGGAGGTAGTGGAGCTTGAGCGGCGCCAGAAGGTCAGGGGTGCCCTTGAGCGCTTCGGCCAGGGTCCGGCCGTAGCCGCGCAGCGTCTCGGCGTGCCCTGGCTTGACGTTGGCGACGACCGTGAAGCCATAACAGGCGGGCGTCTTCGGGAAGATGGGACCGTACTTCCCCTTCGCGAGGTGGTCCGTCGACCTCGGTATCGCCATGGCCTGGGGTTTGATCTCCATCGTCCGTCTCCCTTTGCGCGTGTACTTCAAGGTCGGGGGGGGGACCCGCGCCTGCAAGTACGCCATCGCCTTCGAGCGGAAGAGCACAGGCTGTCCCGTCGTCTCAGCACGCAGGGCGGCGACATGCGCACGCCCTGCTGGGCAGAGGAGGGGGCTGTTGCCCGGTGTCTAGCCGACGTACGCCGCCAGGTGCTTGCCGGTCAGCGTGGACGGGGCCGCGACCAGACTGGCAGGGGTGCCTTCGAACACGACCCGCCCGCCGTCGTGGCCCGCGCCCGGCCCCAGGTCGATGAGCCAGTCCGCGTGCGCCATGACCGCCTGGTGGTGCTCGATGACGATGACCGACTTGCCGGAGTCCACCAGCCGGTCCAGCAGCCCGAGCAGCTGCTCGACGTCGGCCAGGTGCAGGCCCGTGGTCGGCTCGTCGAGCACGTAGACGCCGCCGTCCTCGCCCATGTGCGTCGCGAGCTTCAACCGCTGCCGCTCGCCACCCGACAGCGTGGTGAGCGGCTGGCCGAGCCGCAGGTAGCCGATGCCGACGTCCGTCATGCGCTTCAGGATGGCGTGCGCGGCCGGGGTCTTCGCCTCGCCCTTGCTGAAGAAGGTGACGGCGTCCGCGACGGGCAGGTCCAACACCTCCGCGATGTTGAGCCCGCCCAGCCGGTAGTCCAGCACCGCCGCCTGGAAGCGCCGGCCCTCGCAGTCCTCGCAGACCGTGCTGACGCCGGCCATCATCGCCAGGTCCGTGTAGATGACCCCGGCGCCGTTGCACGTCGGGCAGGCGCCCTCGGAGTTGGCGCTGAACAGGGCGGGCTTCACGCCGTTGGCCTTCGCGAAGGCCTTGCGGACCGGCTCCAGCAGGCCGGTGTACGTCGCCGGGTTGCTCCGCCGCGAGCCCTTGATGGCGCCCTGGTCCACCGTCACCACGCCGTCCCGGCCCGACACCGAGCCGTGGATGAGCGAGCTCTTGCCCGACCCGGCCACGCCGGTCACCACCACCAGCACGCCGAGCGGGATGTCGACGTCCACCTTCTTCAGGTTGTGGGCGCTGGCGCCGCGCACCTTCAGGGTCCCCGAGGGCTTGCGCACCGACGGCTTCAAGCGGGCCCGGTAGCCCAGGTGCCGCCCGGTGAGCGTGCCGCTGGCCCGCAGCCCTTCGACGGTGCCCTCGAACACCACCTGGCCCCCGGCGGTGCCAGCGCCGGGGCCAAGGTCGACGACGTGGTCGGCGATCTCGATGGCCTCCGGCTTGTGCTCGACGACCAGCACGGTGTTGCCTTTGTCGCGCAGCCGCACCAGCAGGCCGTTCATCCGCTGGATGTCGTGCGGGTGCAGCCCCACCGTCGGCTCGTCGAAGACGTAGGTCACGTCGGTGAGCGCCGACCCGAGGTGCCGGATCATCTGGGTGCGCTGGGCCTCGCCGCCGGACAGCGTCCCCGACGGCCGGTCCAGGCTGAGGTAGCCCAGGCCAATCTCCACGAACGAGTCGAGCGTCTGCCGCAGCGTCGCCAGCAGCGGCGCGACGGACGGCTCCTCCAGGCCCCGCACCCACGCGGCCAGGTCGTTGATCTGCATCGCACAGGCCTCCGCGATGTTGATGCCCTTGATTCTGCAGGACCGGGCGGCCGCGTTGAGCCGGGTGCCGCCGCACTCGGGACAGGCCGTGAACGTCACCGCCCGCTCCACGAACGCGCGGATGTGCGGCTGCATCGCCTCCACGTCCTTGGACAGGAACGACTTCTGGATGCGCGGGACCAGCCCCTCGTAGGTCAGGTTCATGCTCTCGACCTTCACCTTGGTCGGCTCCCGGTAGAGGAAGTCGTGGCGCTCCTGCTTCGTGTACTTGCGGATCGGCTTGTTCGGGTCGAGGAAGCCCGAGGCCGTGAAGATGCGCACCTGCCAGCCATCGACGGTGTAGCCCGGGATGGTGAGCGCGCCCTCGGCGAGCGACTTCGTGTCGTCGTACAGCTGGGACAGGTCGATGTCGTTCACCGACCCCATGCCCTCACACCGCGGGCACATGCCGCCGGTGACCGTGAACTCGCGCCGCTCCGTCTTCCCTTCGCCCTTGTCGGTGGACATCTGGCCCACGCCGCGGGCCGTCGGGACATTGAAGGAGAAGGCGTTGGACGAACCGATGTGCGGCTCGCCGAGCCGGCTGAACAGCACCCGCAGCATCGCGTTGGCGTCCGTCGCCGTGCCGACCGTCGAGCGGGAGTTGGCGCCCATCCGCTCCTGGTCCACGATGATCGCCGTCGTCAGCCCTTCCAGCACGTCGACCTCCGGCCGGCCCAGCGAGGGCATGAAGCCCTGCACGAACGTGCTGTAGGTCTCGTTGATGAGCCGCTGCGACTCCGCCGCGATGGTGCCGAACACCAGCGACGACTTGCCGGAACCCGAGACGCCGGTGAACACCGTCAGCCGCCGCTTGGGAAGCTCGACGCTCACGTCCTTGAGGTTGTTTTCCCGGGCGCCCCGGACGCGGATCCGGTCGTGGCTGTCGGAGGGCTGCGGCGGGGAGGAGGTCATGGGCTTCTTCATGGCGGTCGGTATATGCCTTGACGGGAATATGAAGCAATGGGTATATGAACCGCATGGAATCATCGTTCGCGATCATCGCGGAGCCCAACCGCCGGAGCATCCTCAGCCTGCTGGCGGCGTCGGAGTGCTCCGTCGGCGAGCTTGAGCGCCAGCTGCGGATGCCGCAGTCCTCCGTGTCCAAGCACCTGCGGGTGCTGCGTGACGCCGGCTTCGTGGAGGCGCGCGTCGAGGCCCAGCGGCGCGTCTACCGGCTGCGGCCGGAGCCGCTGATGGAGGTCGACGCGTGGCTGACGCCCTTCCGGCGCTTCTGGACGGCCCACGTCGACGCGCTCGAACGCCATCTCGACCGGATGGACCAGACACCCAAGAAAGAGAAAGGAAAGAAGTGATGAGCCACCGTGCGAAGTACACGCCCGGCCCCGCGGCCGGGGCGAGGATTGAGAAGGAGGGGGACAAGTGGACGCTGGTGCTGGTCCGCGACCTGCGCCATCCGCCCACGAAGGTCTGGGAGGCGATCACCGACCCCGAGCACCTGCGCGAGTGGGCGCCGTTCGATCCCGACCGGAACCTCGCCACCGTCGGCGCCGTGAAGCTCACCACCGTGGGGGCGCCGAAGGAGCACGTCGCCGAGTCGCAGGTGAAGCGGGCGGAAGCGCCGAGGCTGCTCGAGTACGGCTGGGGTGGGAACGACATGCGCTGGGAGCTGGAGCCGCTGGAGAGCGGCGGCACCCGGCTCACGCTCTGGCACAACATCCACCGGGGCTTCATCTCGATGGGCGCCGCGGGCTGGCACATCTGCTTCGACGTGCTGGATCAGCTGCTCGCCGGCGAGCCCCTGGGCCGCATCGTCGGCCCGGAGGCCATGAAGTTCGACTGGCAGCGCCTGAACGTCGAGTACGCGAAGCAGTTCGGCGTCGAACCTCCCCCGAACCCGCCCTCTGCCCCCAGGACCTGAACATGCTGCGCGACAAGGGAATCCGCATCGGCTTCTGGCTCGTCACCGCGCTGTTCTGTCTGCAGATCGGCTTCACCGCCTACGCGCAGCTGAGCCTGCCGCAGGTGTCGCAGGCGTTCACCCACCTGGGCTTCCCCGACTACTTCCGGGTGCAGCTCTCCTGGGCCAAGTTCCTGGGCGTGGTGGTGCTGCTGGCGCCGGTGCCGGCGCGGCTCAAGGAGTGGGCCTACGCGGGCTTCGCCTTCAACCTGGTCTCCGCGCTCATCGCCCACCTCGCGGTGGGGGACGGCCCGGAGGCGTGGGGCTTCGCGGCGGGCACGGGCGTGCTCTGGGGCCTCTCGTATGTCCTCTGGCGCCAGCTCCGGGCCCGTCCGCTGTCGCATTCGCTGGAGGCCGCCCATGCCTGACAGCAATCAGGCCACCGGAGCCGCCGCATCCCGGCTCATCGACCAGCGGATCCTCGACCTGGGGGACTGGCGCGGGGAGACGCTGGCCCGCATGCGGGCGCTCATCCTGGAGGCCGACCCGGAGATGATCGAGGAGTGGAAGTGGATGGGCACCCCGGTCTGGTCGCACCACGGGATTGTCTGCACCGGGGAGTCGTACAAGAAGGCCGTGAAGCTCACCTTCATGAAGGGGGCCAGCGTCCCGGACCCGAAGGGCCTCTTCAACTCCAGCCTGGAGGGCAACACGCGCCGGGCCATCGACATCCATGAAGGGGAGAAGGTCGACGCGCGCGCCTTCAAGGCGCTGGTGAAGGCCGCGGTGGCGCTGAACGGTCCGCCGAAGAAGAAACGGTAGCGCGTCAGCGAAGCGGGACGCCGCGCACGCACGAGTCGTAGAGCGTCAGCGAGACCTTCTCGGTCTTCCTCTCCCGCAGCCAGGGCACGCCATGAAGCTCGAGGTCCACCGTGCAGATGACGATGGGCCGCCTTCGGGCGACGTCCTCCAGGCGGCGGAGCACGGCGGACAGCATCTCGCCGTTGAAGGGGGCGTACAGGAAGAACACCGACCCATCGAGCTCGATGTCGGCGGCGTTGGCGTGGACGAACGAGACGCCGGGAAGGGCAAGCTCGGCGCAGCGTGCCCTCGCGCGGTGGACCAGGGGCTCCTGGAGCTCCACCCCCTGCGCTCGCGCCCCGGACAACAGGTGGGCGAGCATCACCACGCGGCCCAGTCCTGAGCCGAGATCGACGAACGCGTCGTCAGGTCGGAGCGGCACCTCCGCCACCATCGCGAGGATCTCGTCCACGCCGCAGGGCAGATAGGGCACCGCGCCGCGCGGGAGGTTCGCGATGTCTGGCGGCGGCTCCTCGAACCCGAGCAGCGCGTCGACCCACCCGTCCCGCTCGGGAGCGGGTATCGAGAGCAGGAGCTCGCGGAACGCGTCTCCGCGCAGCGCGCCGGACTTGATGTCGGCGCGCGCCTGACGCAGTGAGGCTGTGTCCAAGGCGCCGGGTTTGCCGTGCATGGTCTCGCTCCTCAAGGAACTTGAACGCCTGTCGGAGGATATTGGCGCGCGTCAGCGGCAGATAGCCCGGCGCGGCAGCGCGCTCTTGAACGCCAGCGTGCCGTCCTGCGCGCGCACCTGGTCTCCGGTGACGACCCATGGTGACTGGCACCATCCTCCTGGTGACGGCGGTCACCACCTGGATGCCTGAAGCGCGCTCCCCGCCCCTGAGAAGTCCACGGGTTGCGGGGCCTGCCTGGCTGGCATCCGCGCTGCAATGAGACAGCGCAACGATGTCCCGAACCCGGTGACCCCATGATCCTCGCCAAGCCCACGGCCCTCTCGTCTTCCGCGCTGCGCCCGAGCGCTGTTCCGTCCACCTCCGTCAACCCGAAGCAGCAGCTGTCCGCGGGGCCCGTCCAGGACACGGGGACCCGGAGCACGCTCGCGCGGGGCTTCAGCCCGCTGGACTCCTTCGAGCCCGCGGCGGTCATCAACCGGCGGCAGCCCTCCCCCGCGTCCATGGCGGCTCCGGCCCCCCAGGCCTCCGGCGTCCCGAGCGCCAATGACAAGCGGCCGGCCGGCGACACCCGGACGGCGGCGCAGCTTGTCGACGACTCGCCCGTGCTGAAGAAGCTGGGCCGCCAGAAGGACATCAAGTTCGAGCAGCTGTGCAAGCAGACGGGCGTCGACCCCAAGCTCGACCTGAAGGACCCGAAGCAGAACGCCGACGGCGTCTACCGGCTGACGAAGGTGCTGGAGTTCATCGACAGCGCGAAGGCCTCCACGGGCGGGGACCGCGAGAACAAGGTCCAGGGCGGCAAGGGCGACGGCAACATCGAGGGCATCACCAAGGACGGCGATGCGCGCCATGGCACGGAGGCCGGCATGCTCAAGGACTTCGCGGAGAAGGGCTACTCCTTCCTGGGCGAGCACCAGCTGCCGACGACGAAGGACACCCACGTCAAGGCGGACGGCAGCAACAAGGACAACTTCCAGTGGGCCGCGGGCGAGGCGGGCAAGGCCCTGTGGTTCCTGCCGGGAGTCAGCAACGTCCTGACGGGCATCGGCAACTCGGAGGGCGGCTTCAAGGGCGTCCTCGAAGGGGCCGCGACCGGCTACTTCAACACCCTGAAGGGCGCCGCGGAGGGCGTCATCGGCTCCATCACGAAGGGCCGCGCCAACCCGGCCGGCATGATCTTCGGAGGCGTCATGGGCGCGCTGGGCAGCACCGAAGCCGCGCCGCAGCCGGTGAAGGACATCGCCAACCTGTTGGGGTGATGACCGCTGTCCGGGCGCTGGTGATTCCAGTCACCAGGCCTCCCGCCGCTTCCACGAAGCCCCCCTCGCCAACTGCTTGAAACCACAGGCCGGCCCTGGCCCCACCGTCTGACTTGGGCACGGCATGTCGGATGCAATCGGGCAGGGCATCGCAGTTTCGCTCCCCTTCGCCGCACCTCTTGAGGTTTCTCCCATGGCCCGTCGCATCGGTTCGTCCCTCTCCCGCTCCGCCACGCTCCCGTCCTCCACGGTGTCCCAGCCCAGGCCGCCGGCGCGCGCGTCGACGCTCCCCACGACGGCCACGAAGCCCGTGGCGACGCCGCCCGCCGCGACGGCCACGAAGCCCACCGCGACCGCGCCGGCCGCCACGGAGCCCAGGCCGGTGAAGCACGCGGGCGCGCCCGAGGGAGCGCCCTCCTACAGCCCCTGGGAGCGGACCACGGGCCAGGGCTCGGACGTAGCGGTGAGCGGTGGTGACAACAAGCTCACGGCGCCCCCGGGCGCGAAGCAGAACGTGCTCATCGACAAGCCGGGCAACCCCTTCCAGAAGGACACCTTCGGCGGTGGCCGGCTGAGCGGCAACGTGGGCTCGATGCAGGCCTCCACCACGAGCCACAGCGGCGGTGGTGTGCACCACTACTCGGCCCAGGCCGAGGTGCAGGGCCCCAACGCGGCCTTCGAGCTCCAGAAGACGCACGCGGGCCGCTTCGGCGTGTCCAGCGCGCAGCTCACCGGCGAGGCCAACAGCTTCAAGGCGCAGGCCCAGGCGGGCGTGTCGGCCGACACGAACTCGCACGCCTACACCGCCGCGCTGACGGCCAAGGCGGAGACGGGCGTGGGTGTCACGGCGAGCGCGAACCACGACTTCAACCGGCACGTGGGCGGCTACGTGAAGGGCGAGGCGAAGGCCTCCGCGTCCGCCTTCGCCGAGGGCGTGGCCACGGTGGATCCGAAGACGGCCACGGCGATGGTCTCCGGGCAGGTGGGAGCGGGCGCGACGGCGGGGGGCGTACGCCACGGCGGGCGGGCACGTGGGCCGGGTGCACGGCTCGGTCACCGCGGGCGCGGTGGCGGGCGCGTCGGCCCAGGCGGGCGGGAAGTTCGGCCTGGAGAACGGCTTCCTCAAGCACTCCGCGGACGTGAACACCGCCATGGGCCTGGGCACCCACGTGAAGACCGACGTGGCGGTGGACCTGCGTCACCACATCAAGCCGGGCATCGCGTCGGGCCTGCGTCCCGCCCTCGGCTCCGCGATGAGCGTGCCCGCACCCGCGATCGCCATCGAGCCCGAGAAGTCGGGCGTCGAGAAGTTCTTCGCCAAGGCCTTCCACAGGTCGTGACGCGCCGCCGGGAAGCCGCTTCGACTCCGCATGCCGGCCCCTCCTCCTGGGCCGGCATGCAGGTCAACGTCTAGTTACAGGGCGCGCCGCAGGTGCCGGCCCCACGGGCCTGACATGCCGCCGTGTTGATGCAGAACTCGCCATCCCCCGTGCAGCAGCCGAGCAATCGCGAGGGCTCGCCCGAGGTCTCGTCCGGGACCGCGGAGCTGGGGGCGGTTGAGACGAGGACGGCCTCTTCATTCGCCGCGACCTGCGAGGAAGAGGGGACAGCCATTCCCACCACGAAGGCAAAACTCAGGGCGACTCCGGAAACGAGCTTCCGCAGCATCTGTGGCTCCTTGGGTTGAGAGGCATCTGGGATGGTACTCCCAGGGCGTCTGTCATCCAAGATGGCGGGCAGTGGCAGCAGCGCGACCCTCCTGGAGGGCCACCTATCCCGCATGCGTCGCCTTCTCGAAGCGCCGATCCGGCACCAGCCACAGCACCGCGGCCAGCACATAGACCGCCTCGGAGAAATGCCCGTTGATGAACGCGCTGACGATGCCGGCCAGGTAGAGCACCGACGAAATCTTGCCCTTGAGATCGCGCCCGACCGCCAGCGCCAGGGGCGACTGCCGGCCCTGCATCGCCACCATGCGGGTCTGCAGCACCCACCAGGCGAAGGCACACATCAGGAGCACGAAGCCGTAGAGCGCCAGCGGCACGGACGCGAAATGGTTTTCGCCCATCCAGCCGGTGGTGAAGGGGACCAGCGACAGCCAGAACAGCAGGTGCAGGTTCGCCCACAGCACGCCGCCGGTGACGTGGCTGATGGTGTGCAAGAGATGATGGTGGTTGTTCCAGTAGATGCCGATGTACACGAAGCTGAGCACGTAGCTGAGGAAGACGGGGATCAGCGGCCGCAGGTCGGCCAGCTCGCTGCCGTGCGGTACCTTGAGCTCCAGCACCATGATCGTGATGATGATGGCGATGACGCCGTCGCTGAATGCCTCCAGCCGGTTCTTGTCCATGCTGCCCCCCGTGCACGATTCGAGTCGCCTCCGCGGGCGACCCGGCCTGACACGTTATTCCGGAAGGGCCCCCAGCACGGGCGTCAAATCCGGATCGGCCTTCTGCATGGCCCGGCGATAGGCCGGCCGCGCGCCGTCATTCCGGCACTGCCCTACAGCTGACCTTCTCAGGCCATCCGTATGCGATCAGGACCGCGAAGGGCCAGACCTGGGATGTCGTGTGAGTGCCGGGAGCCTTGACCCGCCGGTAGTAGACGATCAGCTCCGGCCCGTCCTTCTCAGGCTCCGGGACGCGCTCGACGGAGTCGATGAGGAGGACGGTGCCATCCACCTCGCGCGTGGACGACACACAGAGGATCCAGCTGGAGAACTTGAAGGTGTTCCTGGGCCGAGCAGTCTCTGAGACCAGTCGGATGTAGGGACTCTTCAGGATCCCTTCGGCTGGAATGTGCTCCAGCTCGCTGGCACTGGCGGCGATGATTTGTTCGAAGCGCTGTTCCCGGTAATCGGTCTTGAAGCTCTCGCGCATGTCGGGCGTCGCCCCCGCGCTCGCTCCCAACAACAGACAGGTCAGCCCCACCACCCAGTGAAATCGCATCATGTGCGCCTCCCTGGTGGAATACGTAGCAAGCAGTGTGCCTTGGCTCTACGCCCTGGGAGCGCGTCTGGGAGCGCATGGCGTGTGACAATTTGACCCGGGACCGAGTCGTCCGGCGGGTCAGGGTGTCCGGCTCAGGGGAGCGAAACTCCGGTGGCCCGAGCGAGCTCGTCGAGCAGCTGGGCCTGGAACTTCAGGTCGTCCGCCGCGGGGTGCCGCTCGACCCGTCGCTGGTGGTGCCAGTAGCCGTCCGTGGTGCGTGCCTCGGCGGCGTCGCTGGTCGCCAGCCACTCCTGCGTGAGGTGACCGAGCCGCAGGTCATCGGGCGCGTTGGGACCGCCCATCTTCGTGGGGACCCAGCCTGGATCGACCGAGTTGCTGAAGACGTCCGGCCAGCGTCGGGCAATGGCGGAGGCCAGGGCGGTGACGAAGAGCTTGCTGTCCGAGTAGGTCCCCGTGGCGCGACGTCCGCTCCAATCCATGCCATCGAGGCTCGGCTGCCCGCCCTTGTGCATCCCGCTGCTCAGGTAGACCAGGCGTTGGGGCCGCTGGATGAGCGCGGTGAGCACGTAGGGCGCTACGACGTTCACGGGCAGAATCGACGGGTCGGAGTACACACCGGCGTTGTGGATCACCGCGTCCAGCTGCCCAAGCGCGTTGACCTGGTTGGCGAGGTCACGGACCTGTTCCAGGACCGCGAGGTCCGCGACCAGGGCGACCGCGCCTTGCGTCACCAGGTCCTGTACGGCGGCGAGCCGCTGCTCGCTGCGCACATGGACGATCAGCTCGTGACCGTCGGTGAGGAGCGTCTGTGCCGCGGCCTTGCCCAAGCCGTCCGCTGACCCGGTGATGAAGATGCGTGCCATGTCTCACCACTATGCGCGCCGTCACACCGAGGCACCACTCACTGCGCGTGGAGGGCTGCGTCCGCGATGGCGCCCACCGCCGCGAGACTCGATGCGACCGGCGCCGAGATGTGTCACCGCTTGCTCACTTCCATTCATCGCGACGCGGCCTGGTTCGGATAAGAATCCGGGGGCAGTCTTTCCATCGTCCGGACGAGGTCATCCATGCATCGGGGATCCTGCTTGTGCGGCGCGGTCCGCTTCACCGTGGAGGGAGCATTGCCCGGCCCTGACGCCTGCCACTGCGGCAAGTGTCGCAAGCACTCGGGCCATTACTTCGTATCGACGGACGTACCGCGCTCAGCAGTCACCATCGAGGGCGGGGACAAGGTCCGCTGGTTCCAGTCGTCCGAGAAGGCGCGTCGCGGCTTCTGCTCTGTCTGCGGTTCGTCGCTGTTCTGGGATCCGCTCCACCGGGATTGGATTGGAATTGCGATGGGCGCCTTCGACACGCCGACCCACACCCGCATCGCGGTCCACGTCTACATGGCCGACAAGGGCGACTATTACGACGTCGCGGACGGAGTGCCGCGGTTCGACACGATCCCTCCCAAGCCGCGAGAAGGCTGACGCGTGCACGAATACGACTTGATCGCGGACTGGTATGCATCCCAACGTGCAGGTCACGTGGGCGTCCCGGAAGTGACAGCGCTCGCGGCCTCACTGCCGGCCGGCGCCCTGGTGCTGGACGTCGGTTGTGGCACGGGACTGCCGCTGACGCGGGTGCTGCTGGAGCACGGCTGCCAGGTGACGGGCGTGGATAGCTCCCGCGAGCTGCTGGCGCGCTTCCGAGCGAACTTCCCCCACGTTCCGGTGTTTTGTGCGTCCATCCTGTCGTGTGAGCTCCAGGCGCGAACGTTCGACGCCGCGATTGCGTGGGGCGTCCTGTTCCACCTGCGCCACGAAGAGCAGGAACAGGCGATCGCCAACATCGTCAGGGCCTTGAAGCCTGGCGCCGCGTTCCTCTTCACCTCGGGCGACGCCCACGGCTCCATGGATGGCGCGCCGATGAATGGCGTGCCGTTCCGCTATCACTCGTACAGCGTCGAGGGGTATCGCGACCTGCTGCGCGCGCACGGGCTCACGTTGGAGACGACGCACACGGACCCGGGCGGGAACGTCTACTACCTGGCGCGCAGGACAGGATGAGGCAGGCGGTGTCTTCAAGCGCTAGCTGCGCGCGCCGACCGCCTCCGGCCTCGCTCAAGCCCTTCGTCTCCGATATCCAGGAGCTGAAGCACTCCCGCGTCCAGAGCGCCTGGGGCCCTGGACAGGCGGCGCCCTGCCGGGTCAGGGCAGCGTTCCGTCGTAGAGGATGGTGAGGGCGATGATGCCGTCGGGGCCAATCGAGCCGACGATGGGCTCCTCCTGGTGCCTGGTGCTCATGTAGAAGGACGCGAGCCCCACCTGGCTTTCGACTGGCGCCGCCACCTCGGCGGTGAGGTCGAACGGGCGGTCACCCAGGAGCAGGCGCACCTCCTCCAGGGTCATCTGCACCGTCGTCCCGGAGGAGTCCTTGACGAAGATGGGCGGCCCGCCCGCCGCGACCTGCTGGGCGTGCAGCAGCTCGAACTGCTGCGGCGTGAAGTACTCCGCGCGCGAGGGCTTGGGCAGCCCCGCCACGAACCTCCCGAAGTCCATCCAGGCCACCTCTCCCTGGGTGCTCACCGGCGTGTTGCGAGCCCAGGACTCGGCGATGTTCGGGTTGCGCGTGAGCATCACCACGTGCTCGCCCACCGTCCCCGCCTTCCCCGCGGACTCCTGCACCGCGAGCCAGAAGCGCTGGAAGAAGGGCATGTTCTCGATGGTCCCCGCCTCCAGCTGCCCCGTGCGCACCATGCGCGGGTGGAGTCCGGTGGTGATGATGGTCTCCAGGCTTTCGATGCTCATGTCGCGCATGCCCCGGTAGCCGTGGACCCGGGAGCCGGCGGCGGAGGCCCCGAAGCGGGGCATGGGCGCGAGGACACCCATTCCATCCAGCACGATGTTGTCCGGGCGCGGCTGCGTGTCCACGCCGGGAAGCTCCATCAGGCTGCTCAACACGAAGGACGCGCCGAAGTTCACGCCGCCCTGGAGCGCGGCGGTGTTCACGAACTGGGGATCTCCCTTGAAGATGCCCTCCAGCGCGCCAGGCGTTCCCAGCGCATAGGCGCCCACTCCACCCAGCCCGTCCAGCGTGGCGCCGCGCAGCACGTTGCCCAGGCCGCTCTGTCCGCGCGCCGCCGCGATGATGGACATGCGCATGCCGAAGTACGTGGTGAGCCCATCCACCACGCCGCCCGCCACCGCGTTGCCCAGATGCAGCTGGCCCGTGGCGTCGTACTGGTTGCCGGCGTTGAGGGCCGTGCTCACCAACGTGGTGGTGATGCCCGCCGCGCCCGCCTGGAGGGTCGCGGTGCCCAGGGTGACGCCGCCCACCGCGAGCGTGGTGCCCGCGGGAATCGCCGCCGCCGCGAGGATGGGCGCCGCCATCGACGCGACCATGCCCACCCCGGCGATGATGAGGCGGCGTCGGCCCTGCACGCTCTCTCCCATGGCGGCGATGGCGTCGCCGTAGCCTGGCAGGCTGGCGCGGAACGTCGCGTCCTGCGCGCCCGCCGCCGTCATCGCCTGGGCGACGTAGGCCGGGTCGTCGGAGGCGCGCACCAGGTCCGCCAGCCGCGACAGGCTGTCGGCGTTGAGGGCGGCGTACTCGTTGAGCCGGGACTTCTCGATGGGATTGCCGCCGTTGAGCACCTGGATGACGCCGGCGGTGAGCCCGTCCGCGCCGTAGCGTCCCAGGTCGGGGTTGGCGAGGTTGCTCGACAGGCCCGCCAGGTCGTCCAGGTAGTCCGCCGCCTGCGCGGGCGTGAGCTGCCCGGACTCCACCGCCTGGGCCACCGTCCCGGCGGACAGCGGGCTGCCGAGCGCGGCCACGGCGGGGTGCCGCGCCAGCACGTCCGGGGGCGGCGCGGGCAGCTGCGCGTCGGGAAGGATGAGGGGCAGGCCATCCGGTCCCATGGGGACCTGGCCATCGGGGCCGAAGGCCCCCGTGAGGCCCTCCGTGACGGACTGGAGCTGGATGAAGGCGACAGCGGTGGCGAGGTTGCCGCCGTGGTGGTCCACCACCGCCGAGGTGAGCTGGCGGTTGTCGAGGAACGCCACCAGCAGGCCATCCCGCTGCTCGGCGGTGGCGCCCTGGAGCAGGTCGCCGACATGGCCATTGCGG
Source organism: Corallococcus sp. 4LFB (assembly GCF_046520365.1). NCBI lineage: Bacteria > Pseudomonadati > Myxococcota > Myxococcia > Myxococcales > Myxococcaceae > Corallococcus > Corallococcus sp. 4LFB. Next base: position 18,672 of record NZ_JBKGHJ010000027.1, on the reverse strand, counting down.
AGCAGCTCGCCCATGCGGGCGGACTCGGTGCGGGCCAGCGCCGTATCACCCAGCGCGTAGACGGTGCCCAGCCCCTTGCCGAGCGCCTCGCGGAAGTCCGCGTTCTCCAGCGGGCGCGGGCCCGCCTGTCGCGCGACGGTGACGAAGAAGCGGGCCTGCGCACCATTGGGGACGCCGTCGGTGCCGGACAGTCCGGAGGCCACGTTCATGAAATCGTTGAGCGCCAGCATGCGGCTGCCGCTGTTGAGGAACGTGGGGTCGCTGGAGTCCGTCGGGTTGAGGCCCAGCGACGCGACGAACGACTCCATCCGGTCGGGGCCCACCGTGTCGAGCACGGCCTGGGCGGCCTCCGGCGTGGTGGCGGATTGCAGGGCCCAGGCCGCGATCTCACCCGTGTGGAGTCCCCGCGTGGCGAGGGCCGGGTCCAGCGCCGCGCTCGCGACGGCCGCGGACATCTCCGGCGTGAAGCCACCGGCCGCCGTGGACAGTTGCCGCATGGCCATGGAGAAGCCCATCAGGTCGGCCTGGGGGCCCCTCGGCGGCGCATGGCGCGACACCATGGCGGTGGTGAGCGCGGCGAGCGCCTGGGGGTTCTGCTCGCCGGAGTCCAGCCAGAAGGCATCCTGGTCGTCGATGATGGCGCCGATGTCCTGCGCGGTGGGGTTGGGCGGCAGGGCCAGGACGGCCTGCTCAAGGGCGGCCTGCTGCTGGGCGGTGAGGGGGCGTCCCTCGTTCGTGTCGGCCAGGAGCATGTGCTGGACGGCGGCGGGGATGCGGGCCGCGTCGAGGGCCTGCTGTCGCTCGGGCGAGCCCGCGGGCGTGCTGAGCACCCGCTGCATGGCCACGCCGCTCGTGGTGTGGACGACCTGGTAGTTGCCCGCGGCGTTGAACTCCTTGAAGTTCGCGTAGCTGCGGCCGGTGGACGGGTCGAAGATGGACTCGCCCTGCCGGATGACGGCGTGGCCCGTCGTTCCCTCCGCGCCGGAGCGTGTGTCGCGCAGGATGAGCACCTCACTGCGCGCGCGAAGCTGGGGCGTGGCGAGGGCCAGCCAGTCACCCACCGCGTCCAGGCAGTTGCGCTGTCCGTCGCGGGTGTTCTCGGTCAGCAGGGTGGTGGCGGGAGCCGTCGTGGAGGGCGCCACCCCTCCATCCATGGCGAGCAACTGGCTCCGGAGCTTCTGGAGGGTGTTCCCCAGCGGGGACACCGCCAGGGTGTCGCCGCTGAAGAACCCGCCGCGCTGGGGCATGGGAGCGGGAGGCGGCGGCGCAGGCTTCGCCGCCGTCTTGGGCTTGGGAGGTGGCGGTGGTGGGAAAAGCAGTGGCTGCGGGTCGCGCTTGATGGTGCTCAGGGTCATCCCCCTCGTGAAGGCCTGGCTCGGAAGGGGGGCTCGTCCGCGCCCCTTCCGTGCCGCGATGCCCCAGGCTGCTTCGGGAGGCGCCTGGCTTCCAAGCGGCTCCCTGGAGATTTAACCCGATTTAATCGGGCCCCAAGCCAGCAGCCCTTCCAAGCGCTTGTCCAGCAAGGGCCAGCCCCCGCGCTGTCTTCGGACGGCGTCTTCTTGGTCGTCATTCCGACCCGAGACAGGTCAGTGCCGGGGAGCGACGCCGGACGCGAGCATGTGTCACAGCCCGAGCTCCCGCCCCAGCACCTTCGTGACGAAGCCGCCGGCCTGCTCGGCGGTGACCAGCTCGCGGATGCGCTCCTTCGCCTCGGCGCTGCCTCCGTGCCGCTCGGCCGCGGCCAGCGTCGCGCGGTAGGCGTCCCACACATCGGCGCTGGTGATCTCATAGCCGTAGCCCTGCACGAGCCAGTGCAGGGAGAGGAGCCCGGCACCGACCCCGAACGCGGGCTGCTTGTCCGCATGGTCGCGCGCTGCCCGCGCGAGCGTCTTCGGGTCACACGGAGTGCGACTCGCAAGCGCGACGCCTCGTCGTAGAGGCCGGCGTCCTTGGCCGCGGCGAACCACTTGCCCTCGGCACCGGGCGTCGTCTTCACGAGATCGCCGAGGATCTCGCTCGCCGGCTTGTGCGGGTACCTCTTGGCGACGGCGCGGAAGGTCGCGAGGTAGGTGCCGGCCTGGTTCGCTTCGAGCCCGTAGCGGCGATACGCCTCGTCCACGAGCCCCGAGGAGAGCAGCACCTCCTCGCACGCACGCGCGATCGCGATGGGGCTGTCGTTGAGGCCGCGTCCTTCCGCGGCATAGCTGAGGGCTTCGGCCTTCTTCCCCATGGCCGCGAGCGCCTTCACGCCGTACTGGTGGGAGTGCCACATCTTGTACGGCGCGAGCTCGAGCAGCGCGAGCACGTCGTCGTAGCGCTCCGCGGCGACCAGGGCGCTCAGGCAGTTGGTCGTGCCCTTGAAGAAGCCGCGCAGACTCGGGTCCGGGCTCCATGCGAGCTTCACCGTCCCGATGAGCCGATCCGCCCACGCAGAGGCCACCTCCTTGGAGGCGCAGAGCGTGCCCCAGTGGTCACCCAGCCACTCGATGTACGGGATGCCGTCGTCCTGGTAGGCCGCGAACAGCCGCTCGAGCCACGAATCGCGCGTCTTTGCGTCGGCCGGTGCGTTCGCGATGGTCGGCACCAGCTCGGCGATGGCGTTGTTCACCGCGGTGCCGATGGCGCCTGACGAGCTATCCACGTGCTCGAGCGCCGGTGACACGCGCTCGAGGAACACCACGGCGCCTTCGGCGGCGAGCACCGCATCCTTCTTGGCGACCTTCTTGATCTCGGCGACCGCCTGCTTGATTCGCGTGATCGCCGGCTGTGACTTCCAGCCGAAGGCGTGGCGACGGAAGCGCGCCTTGAACTCCCACTTGTGAGCCTCGCCCGCGGGCGCATTTCGCTTCGTTGTCATGACGCTCCGATGGCACGGTCGAACTCCTCGCGGAGCGCGGGAAACCGGCGGTGGTCCGCTTTCAACGCCGCCGCCCAGCGCGCCGTCTCGCTCGACTCGTCACACCCGACGCAGGCCGCGACGAGCCCGGCGGCGTGCTCGTCGCGGCCTTCTTCATCGCAGCGAGCGCGTGCGTCCGGGACGCCGCCTCGACGGTGGCGGCTGTGGCGTGACATACCGCGATTCGTGGCGGAGCTCGACCCCAAGGATGCGCGCATCGCGGAACTGGAAGCGCAGGTGGCCGCGCGACGCGGTCCTCGTCGAGTTGATGGCGAAGGTGGAGACCCTCACGGCGCGCGTGGCGGAAGAAGCCGATGGGGGCGCCGACCCGGCGGCCAGCCTGGGCATGAGAAGCATGCGCGACGGCTGCACGCGCATCGGCACGGCCTACCAGCCGTGCACGATGCGCGTGACGATGCCGTCTTGCTCCAACGGGCGGGACCAAGGGCGTCGGGGCGGCCGACGTGACGACGGCGGAGGGCAGCGAAGAGGTTGCCCGGCAGGCCATGGCGCACCTCCGAACGCACGGAGCTCAACTCGCCAGGGGAGGGGCCCTCCCAGGTCGGTGGTCCCACTCCCAATGCATTTGTTCGATGAGCTGGACGGCGCGCGCGGCTCCATCCTCTGCTCGGATGCGTTCACCCACCGCCGCGGCCTGGGCCTGCACCGTTGAGGACAGCGCCGTGCGGATGGCCTCCGCGAGCCGTTCGGCCGTGAGCGACTTCCGCGGTACGGGCTGGGGCCCTACGCCCGCGCGATGAACCCTGTGCCCCCAGAAGGGCTGGTCGCCAAAAAAGGGGCAGATGACAGTGGGCTTGCCCGCGCGCAAGCCCGCCATCGTGGAGCCGGCCCCGCCGTGATGGACCACCGCGCTCATTCGAGGGAACAGCCAGTCATGTGGCGCGGACTCCAGCATGAAGACATTGGCTGGGTGTTCGTGCGCTTTCAGGCCTCCCCAGCCCGTGGCCAGCACCGCCCGCTCGCCGGTCAACGCCACGGCCTTCAGGACGGTGGCGGCACGAGTCTCGGCATGCGCCGCGCCCATGCTGCCGAAGCCCACGTAGATGGGCGGCGGCCCCTCCTCGAGGAACGATTGCAGCTCGGCGGGCGGAGTCCATTGGTCAGCCTCGTCGAGGAACCAGCAGCCCGTCACCTGCGCTTGGGGAGGCCAGTCCGTGGGACGTGGCAGCAGCTGCTCGCTGAACGCGTACAGCGCCGGCACCGCGGAGCCATCGGCCTTCTTCATCGGGTCCGCGAAGCGTGAGCGCGGCGGGAGGCCCAGTGTCTTCACCCGGAAGTCGTTGGTTGCTCCGGCCCAAACAGCGTTGGCCAGCGTCAGGACGCGATAGCTGAGCGCATTGAGCCAACCGCCGAGTCGGAAACCAGGGATTATCGGCGCCGGGAACTCGCGCGTCGGAGTCAGCGGCAGCGGCATTGCCAGCAGCTCGACGGCCCCGAGCTTCTCCGCGATGTGGTGACTGCCGAGCGCCTTGGAGTGGTACACGAGCACGTCCGGCTCCAGCTCCCGCGCCGCTCGCCACTCGTCCTCCATGGCCGCCCGGACGATGGCGCCGAACCCCTTGAACAGCCGCCGCTGCTCGGCACGCGTGGGGGCGCGCAGAACGGACTCCGTCAGTTCCAGCACCGCATTGTCCATATGCGCGTAGGGAATGCCGTGGCGCTCCACCATGCCTCGAAAACCAGTGGGCGTGCAGAGCGCCACGACATGGCCATTCGCCTTCAGGGCCTTGGCGAGCGCGACGAAGGGCTGGACATCACCTCGGGTACCGTAGGTGGAGATGAGTACGCGCATGGGGGCCTCACACGGGAGCTTGTCCGCGGCAACAATCGCGGCAAGGTGGCGGCCCGACCACCGATTCACCTGTGCGTGCCCTGCGCTACGCACACCCTTGGGAATGTGGGGCCACTCTCCCATGAGGTGATGCTCCAATCCACGGAAACCATGCCCTTGACAGGAGCTTCCCGGACGTTATTTTGAAGTTTATAAAAATATCGAAAGGTCATGGTTCGAATGCAGGAGGTCTTCAAGGCCATTGCAGACCCCACCCGGCGCAAGGTGCTCAAGCTGCTGCAGGGCGGCTCGAAGTCAGCGGGAGAGCTCGCTGAGGCATTCGACATCACGAAGGGGTCGCTGTCGCATCACTTCAACATCCTCAAGGCCGCGGACCTGGTGCGCTGTGAGCGCCGCGGGCAGCAGATCGTCTACTCGCTCAATACGACCGTGTTCGAGGACGTAGCGGCAGTCCTTCTCGACCTCTTCAAGGTCGACAAGAGGAAGGGAGGGCAGTCATGAGAATCAGTCGAGCCCATGCGGTGAGTCTGGGATTGGTCGTCGCGTCGTTCGCGATGGCTTTCAGTCTCTACGGCCGGTTGCCGGAGTCGATCCCCACGCATTGGAATGCCGAGGGCGTGGTGGATGGGTATACGCCCAAGCCCTGGGGGCCCTTCGTCCTGCCGCTGGTGACGGCTGCCCTGTACCTGGTCCTGGTGGCCGTGCCGCGGATCTCGCCCAGGGGCTACGGCGTGGCGAGATTCCAGGGCGTCTTCGAGGGCATCCAGGCGGTGCTGGTCGCGTTCCTGTTTCTGCTCAACGCGCTGGTCCTGCTCGTGGGCATCGGCGTCGCCGTGCCGATGGCGCGCGTGGTTCCCGCGGCCACGGGCCTGCTCCTCGTGCTGCTGGGCAACTACATGGGGAAGTTCACCAAGAACTTCTTCTGTGGAATCCGGACGCCCTGGACGCTCGCGAGCGACGAGGTCTGGCTGCGCACGCATCGCCTGGGAGGAAGGCTCTTCGTCCTCGCGGGAGTCGTCGTCCTCGTCTCGGGGCTGCTCGGTGGGGGGCCGGTCCCCGTGATTGCGGCGGTCGGAGTCGCGGCGATGACTCCGGTGCTCTACTCGTACTTCCTCTACCGCCGCCTCCATGGGGGCACGCACGGCCCGACGGACGACGCGGGCTCACATGGCCCTGCGTGAAGCCGGGGCCCTGCTCGACATCGCGGTCATGAGGCCCGTGGATGGGGCATTGCGTCGATGGCTCGGGCTGCTGCGCGCTGGGCGCGCTTTGCGTAGAGTCCCACGCCATGGGCCTCCTTACCTTCGGTCTCAATGTGACTTTGGACGGGTGCATCGATCACACCCAGGGAATCGTGGACGACGAGCTGCACGACTATTGGAGGCAGCTCATGGAGCAGAGTGGGGCGATGCTCTTCGGGCGCAACACCTACGAGCTGATGGAGGGAGCCTGGCCCGCGGTGGCACGCGACGAAAAGGCGCCGCGCGCGATGCGCGAGTGGGCACAGGCGCTCGAGGCGAAGGCGAAGTACGTCGTGTCGGGCTCGCGGAGCGACTTTCCGTGGCAGAACACGATCAAGGTGGAGGGTGACCTTCGCGAGGCGATCTCGGCGCTGAAAGCGAAGACCGAGCGGGGTGTCCTCGTCGGAGCGCCCAAGCTCGCGGCTGCGCTCGAGGAGTTGGGGCTCATCGACGAGTACCGCATCGTCGTTCATCCCATCATCAGTGGCCGCGGGCCGACGTTGTTTCATGGCCTGTCGAGTGCACGGCAGCTCGAGCTCCTCTCGACGCAGCGGTTCAAGTCCGGCGTGCAGGCGCTCCACTTCCGTCGCAAAGCGGGATGAGCGTGGAAGGACCCGAGCGCTTCACCGGCGGCTGCCTGTGCGGCATCGTCGCGCCGGGACGGCCGTGCCGCGTCGGCGTGTGCCACTGGCTCGACTGCCGCAAGCATCACGGCGCTCTCTTTCATGCCTCTGCGATCTTCCCGCAGGTGAGCCTTCCCGGGGACTCTCAGCCCCGAACTCGCTCGGCGATATGGGCGGCGACCCCCACCAGGAGGAAGATCAGCGCGGCGATGTCCGCCATGAAGACGCGCGCGAGCTGGGCGTTGTAGCCACCCACGGACCCGGCCAGCCAGAGAAAGGAGATGACGCTGACAAAGCCGGCGGTGAATGCCGCGGGTTGCAGCGAAGGTTGAAACGCTGCGAAGACCAGGAAGAGCCCGAGGAGGCCGAAGAGCACCGCGCGATGGCGCATGAGAATCGCCAGGTTGGGCTCGGTGAAGGAGAGACCGTAGAGCGCGGCGAGCCGTTCGCTCCCAAGAACACCAGGGAGTGGCAGCAGGTGGATGACGCCCACGAACACAAGCATCGTCGATACGACGTGGCGCATACGGACTCCAGCAGGGGGAACGCGGTAGGGTGCCACCGCTCACACTGTCGGCACTGTACCGCCATCGATGACGTATTCCGTGCCGGTGATGGAGCCCGCCCTCGGCGACACGAGGAACGTGATGAGGTCGGCGACCTCTCGGGGCCTGGCCGGGCGGCCGAGCGGGATTCCGCCCAGCGACTCCATGATGAGCTGTTTGCCACCTTCGTAGTCGGTGCCGGCCTGCGCGGCGAGGCGCTCGGCCACGTGCACCGAGGCTTCCGTTTCCACCCAGCCCGGCGAGACGCGGCCCCCCCGCACGCCCTTGGGCGCCACCTCTTTTGACAGCGACCTGCTGTAGGTCGACAGCGCCGCCTTCGCCGCGGCATACGCCGTCGTTGATTCTGGCAGGGGCAGCTCGCGTTGGATGGACGTGACGTGCACGATGACGCCCGAACCTTGCGCCAGCATCGATGGCAAGAGCGCCCGGTCGAGCCGAACCGCGGGCATCAGGTTCAGATTGAGCTCCTTCTGCCACGCGTCCTCGCCGAGCGCGGCGAAGCCACCGCCGGACGCGCTCGAGCCGCCGAGCACATGCACCAGGATGTCGAGACCGCCGAGGTGTGCGAGCGCGTCACGCGCCACCCGCGCGCAGCCTTCGACGGTCGTGACGTCGGCCGTGATGTAGTGCACGCCGCCAGCAGTCCGAAGAAGCGCGGTCCACCAGCGAAGGTGCCCGACGCGAGCGCCCAGCGCGTCGCCGAGTTGGAGAAGCAATTGGCCCGGGCCCAGGTGCGCCTCAAACGCGCAGAGGCGCTGCTGGACCTTCAAAAAAAGTTTCGGAACTCCTGGGGGTGGAACTGCCCAAGCCCGACGAGGAGCCCTGATGGAGGTAGCACTGGAGGCCGTCGACGCGTTGGGCGTGGCGCCGGTGTGCGAGGCACTGGGCCTGCGTCGCGCCACTTTCTATCGGCGGGCCCGGCCCAAGCAGGGCCCGGTGCGCCGTGGACGACGTTCTCAAAGAGGGGTTGGGGCAAGCCCTTCCATCGGGGGCGGATTGAATGTCCGCAAGCTACACGGTGGGTGACCTCCGTACGCATGACTCCGCGACCGAAGTTTGGGTAGGCGCAGGCGGTCCGACAGGAAGCGCTGCCAGCGGCTGTAACGGACCGGGGTAATGGATCGCAGGCGGGTCACCCAAGCTGTACGTAGCGGGGTCGGCCAGGCGGACCTTGAGCTGGCGCAATCGGGACGGCGGTCCGTTCCACGCTGAAGACAGTTGGAAGAAACGCGGCCGTGCATCTTCGCGATTCCAAGAGCACCGCCCCCGCGGTGCGGCCAGGGACGCGCGCGGATGCGCTACCGGAGAGTCGACATGGACAGGTTGAGAGAGTTGGTGCGGTTGCACCGGATGGGGACGGGTGCTCGCGAAGTAGCCAGGTTGTTGTGCGTGGGGCCTCGCGTGTCTGGCTCCGACCTGGGGGGCGTGCGAGAGTGCCCATCCCCCTTGGATGATGGGCCTGATGAACAAACTCTCCGTAGCCGTTGCTGGAATGATGCTGGTGCTGGCCGCTTGCAAGACGACGGGCCCTGCACCCGCCCGCGATATCCCCACGGCAATGAACCAGGCCGCCACGACCCTGCTGCGGTCACGACTGCTGCACGCAACGTCGATCGCAGTGGTCTATCGCGGCGAGGAGTTCATCCTGCATCGGGGTGAACTGGAGACCGGCAAGTCCAATCCGCCCGATGATTCGACCCTCTATGAGATAGGGTCGGTCAGCAAGACCTTCGTTGGCCTGCTCTTGGCAAACGCTGTCCTCGAAGGCAAGGCGACCCTCGACGACCCGATACAAAAGTATCTGCCGTCCGCCTATCCGAACCTTCAGTCAGACGGCGGGCCGATCCGTCTGCGCCATCTGGTCACACACACCAGCGGCATGCCGGGGATGTTGCCACTGCAAGTGAATGAGGTGTTGAGGGACTTCACTGCGCATGCCACCCCGGCAAAGCTCAATGCCGCCTATGCGGACTACGGGCAGCCGCAGTTCTGGCAGGACCTGCACACCGTCAGCATCCAGGGCCCGATCGGCAAGGACTATGCTTACTCGAGCGCCGGCACCGAGTTGGTCGCGCACACCCTGGAGAAGATCCACGGGGCTCCCTACGAGTCGTTGCTCGCGGAGTTCCTGGCGCGGGAAGCCGGTATGCACGACACGTGGCTGCGCCTGCGTGCCCAGGACGCCCACCGCCTGGCTCCTGGCTACCACAGCGACAACCCGGTCGGCACCACGCCGATGCCACTCCTGCCCTGGGGCGCGGCGGGAGCCTTGAAGGCGACGATGCCGGAGATGGTGAAGTACTTGCGCTTGCAGTTGAGCAACCATCCCGCGGTGACAGAGTCACACAAGCCGCTGGTGCGCTTCGCGGAGGACTTCAGCATTGGCTATTTCTGGAACATCGGCCAGAGCCGCCAGTTGGGCACCCACTACGTGCATCACGGCGGCGTGCCTCGCGCGCAATGCTATCTCTACCTCGTACCGAAGTATCAGTTGGGGGTGTTCATCATCACCAACCAGAGCGGCGATGCGACCGCCGACGCGATGGAACGCGCGCTGGCGCCCCTCTTTGACAGGGTCGAATCCATGCAGGGTCGCTAGCACGGCGAACAACAGGGAGTGGGTACGCGTCGAGCCCGCGGACTTCTCTCAGCTCGACAAGTCGTCGGAGGGCATGTGGAGCAGGGAGGCCTGACGGTGCGCACCGTCCACCTGCGTGGCCCCGTCGCTGTCCCGGCGGTGTCGTCCGAGTGAAGTCGCGCCATCGTCCACGAACCAGGGTAGGTTCTCCCGCCCTGTTCGTTGGAGTTCCGTCGATGCCACAAGCCACACCGCGCTCGTCACTGCTGGAAGCACGTCCCAGCGTCTTCCTGCTCGCCGGAGCGTTCGTCACCGGCATGTTCCTCTTCGCCCAGGGCGGCTGCGGAGGTGACGAGTGCCAGGACTCCGCCGACTGCCGTGAAGACAGGGGACCGCCGGCTTCGAACACGGAGTGGGTCTGCGAGGACAAGCGCTGTGAGCCGCATTCCGTCCAGGTGCCGCCCCCGGATTCCGGCACGGACGCGGGGACGCCCGACGCGGGGAGACCCGATGCGGGGATTCCCGACGCGGGGACTCCCGACTCGGGTCCCTCCACGGTGAGCGTGCAGGTGCTCGCGTTCAATGATTTCCACGGGCAGCTCGAGGAGCCCGCAGGCCAGATTCTGGCGGGCGTGGCCCCCGACGGTGGACCGGTGCGGGTGAACGCGGGCGGGGTGACGTACTTCGCCCGGCACATCGCGGCCCTGCGGGCCGCCAATCCGAACACGGTGGTGGTCGCGGCGGGAGACCTCATTGGCGCCTCCCCGCTGCTGTCGGGGCTCTTCCACGACGAGCCCACCGTCGAGGCGATGAACCTGATTGGCCTGGACCTGGTCGCGGTGGGCAACCACGAGTTCGACGAGGGCAGCACGGAGCTGTTGCGCATGCAGTGGGGCGGCTGCCACCCGGTGGATGGCTGCCTGGACGGGGATGGCTTCCCGGGCGCGAAGTTCAAGTTCCTGGCGGCCAACGTGGCCACGGGCGTGGACCGCACGCTGTTCCCCCGCTACGACGTGCGCGAGTTCGAGGGCGTGAAGGTGGCCTTCATCGGCATGACGTTGGAGGCCACGCCGGAGAGCGTCACGCCCACGGGCGTGGCGGGGCTCACCTTCAAGGACGAAGTGCAGACGGTGAACGCGCTGGTGCCGGAGCTGCGGCGGCAGGGCATCGAAGCCATCATCGTGGTGGTGCACCAGGGCGGAATTCCGACCTCGGGCTCGCTGGTGAACGACTGCAAGGGCGCGGGTTCGGACGGCCGCATCTCAGGTGCCATCGTGGGCGTGGCCAAGGGCCTCAACGACGCGGTGGATGTCATCGTCAGCGGCCACACGCATCAGGCCTACAACTGCGTCATCGATGGCAAGGTCGTCACGAGCGCCTTGTCGATGGGGCAGCTCGTCACGGACATCGACCTGACGTTGAGCAAGGCGACGGGCGACGTCGTGGAGGCGCGAGCGAACAACGTCATCGTCACTCGCGACGTGCAGGAGGTCGGCGCGGTGAAGGAGCTGGTGACGAAGTACCAGGAGCTCGTCGAGCCGAGGGCCAACCGGGTCATCGGCTGGGTGTCGCAGACGCTCAGGACACAGTCGGACTCCGTGGGCCAGTCCACCCTGGGCTTCGTCATCGCGGACTCGCAGTTGGAGGCGACGAAGCCCGCGAACCTGGGTGGGGCGCAGGTGGCCTTCATGAACCCGGGCGGCATGCGCGCGGACATCGCCCAGGGCGAGGTCACCTACGGCGAGGCCTTCACCACGCAGCCGTTCGGCAACAGCCTGGTGACCCTGACGCTGACGGGCGCGCAAATCGAGCAACTGCTGGAGTGGCAGTGGCGGCCGTCGGGAGCCACCCTCATGCTGCTTCCGTCGGCGGGCTTCACCTATGCGTTCAGCGCGTCGGCGCCCGTCGGAAGCCGCGTCGACCCGGCGTCCATCCGGATCAACGGCGTGACGGTGGACCCGGCGGCGAACTACCGAGTCACCGCGAACAGCTACCTCGCGAGTGGGGGGGATGGCGTCCAGGTGTTCGCCGAGGGGACGAACCGGCTGGGTGGCGCCGTGGACAGCGACGCGCTGGAGGCATACCTGAAGGCACACAGCAGCCAGGCGAGCCCCTTGCCCGCCCCCGCGCTCAATCGCATCACCAGGCTGCCCTAGCAGGGTGTTGAGAAGCCCCTCGGAGGGATCGGCACCCCGCACGGTGGCGCGGTGTCCTCCGCGCCACGGAGGCAGCGATGCGCGGACGCCCCAAGCAGCAGACGACGCTCTTCAGCCTGCGGACACCGGGAGACCGGATGCCCGCGGGACATCCGCTGCGCCGGGTGAAGGACATGGCGGACGCCGTGCTGGCAGCGCTCTCGCCGACGTTTGACGTGATGTACAGCGGCACCGGCCGGCGGAGCATCCCGCCGGAGCAACTGCTGAAGTCTTGCCTCCTCATGGCGTTCTACTCGGTGAGAAGCGAGCGGCACTTCTGCGAGCAGCTCGACTACAACCTCCTGTAGCGGTGGTTCCTCGACATGAGGATGGAGGAGGCCTCCTTCGACCACAGCACCTTCTCGCAGAGCCGGGACCGGCTGCTGGAGCATGACGTCGCCCGGAGGTTCTTCATGGCGGTGATGAGTCAGGCGCAAAGCGCGGGGCTCACCAGCAGTGAGCACTTCAGCGTGGATGGCAGCCTGATTGAAGCCTGGGCGTCCCTGATGTCGTTCCGCCCGAAGGGCGACAAGAAGGAGCCGCCCGACGACAAGGGCAACCCGACGGTCAACTTCCACGGGCAGAAGAGGGGCAACGCGACGCACTCCTCGACGACGGACCCGGAGGCGCGGCTTGCGCGTACAGCCTCAATGGCGTCATGGAGAATCGCAACGGGCTGCTCGTGGACCTCGCGGTGATGCCGGCGGATGGCTTCGCCGAGCGCGATGCGGCGGTGATGATGCTCGAGGGGCTGAAGTCCCGGAACGAGCGCGCCTGGGTGGGGGCGGACAAGGGCTACGACACGGCGGACTTCGTCGCCGACTGTCGGCGCATGGGAGTGACGCCGCATATCGCGCGAACGACAGACGCTCGACGCTGCTCGGCCATCGATAGGCGAGCGACGAGGCCCGCCGGATACGCCCTCAGCCAGCGGATACGGAAGCGAATCGAGGAAGTCTGGGGCCGGATGAAGACGGTGGGCGGCTTCCGCAAGACGCGATTCAAAGGTCGGGAGCGGAGGGAGTTGGCGGCCTAGCTGGTGGGCGCCGCGTACAACCTGGTGCGGATGGCGCGGCTGGCTGCCGCATAGACGCCCTTCGCCCTCCGCCTCCCCCCGATGACAAGGTTGAGAGCGGAGGACATGGGAGGCCTGCTCTCATGCCTACAAACCGGGCTTCTTCAACAGCCTGCTAGTGGAGCGCGTGCATCAGGATGGTCGATACGGGGTGGACCTCATGGCCCCACGGAAGCCGCCAGCCTCGACCTCCTAGCTCGAAGTCGACTTAGGGAGGTCTCGTTGCTCCTGTCCGCAGGGGACGGGTCGACTACTCCGCTCAGATCCTGCTGGGCGGAGGTAGTCGGGGCCGCCGCCGGACCTCGCCGCTCGTCGCGCGTCGCAGGAACTTCAGCGCCCATGCCCCATCCAGTGCTGCGTCGGCCATGCCCGCTGCATCGAGCCGTCCGAGCTGCCCGCAGCCCTGCCTATCCTCCAGCGATAGGCAGGGCCGTGCTGCCCGGTCAGAACCGCTGTGTCGACGTACCCCAGGCCTACTCATCCAGAACACTAGGCGGCACCGGCTCGCACCTCGGGCAATACAGCGCCTCGATGGTCCAGTTCGAGTAGTCGCCAGTTTCCTCCGCGAAGTGGTAGTCGGCTATCTGCCCGTCCGTCATGTCGTCGAAGAAGTCTTCCGAGTCGGGCTCGATTCGAGTCTGCACCGCGCGAAGGCGCCCCTTGCATGCTGGGCATCGTGGATCGTTTCCGCCAGGCCCATCGCCGGACCCAAGAACATGGAGCCGTGCCGCAGCGTACTTCTCGCCCGTTTTCGCCATGCGCTCACGGATGAGCGCCTTCAGGTCCTTCTGCTTAGTCATCGCCCACTTCCTCAAGCCCTGCGCGCAAAGACCCGTGCTCCCACGCACACGGCGAGGAGAGTGAACGACATCCAGCCCGAGGAGATGACTCCCCTTTACCCTCGTTGATGTGGCCAAGCACGGGTTGGCCGATGAGGGTCACGCGTAGGCGGACGCGTCTAGGGGGACAGTAGCTGATGGCCGACGACTCGTGCAATCGGCTGCTGATGCCTCAGGCATGTGTCCACCACGTCCTCCGCTGACGTCTACCTCCTTCGGGGGATTGCCCTGGCTGTGCCCGACGCCTGCTGCTGTCGGAGGAGGCCCTCCATGCGGATGCGGCTGACGCAGGATGTGGAGTAGGAGGCCGACGGCCGGCGGAAGCTGACGGTGGAGGTCTTCGTCCATGAGCGGCGGGGCGGCGTCGCTGAGCTCCAGCCCGCGGGCGCTGAGTGGCGCGTGCGATGGCTGCGTGGGACGGCGGACCTCAATCGCCAGCGCTACGGCCACGGCGCGGGTGACGACGCCAGGGCTGTACCGCGTGCGAAGTGTCGCGAGTGCCTTGCGTGCCTAGTCTGGCCCGCGTCCACGGCCGAAGCGGGTGGCGTAGGGCCAGCCGAGCCTGACTGCCGGGCCTCGCTCGGTCCGGCGCTGCCGCCGCTACAGCCACCGGATGCGGCACCCTGGTGTGGAGTGGGGGCAGGGCCCGCGCCCGAACTTGGCTCGTAGGCGGGGCCCGTGGGGCGTTCCGAAAATGAATAAGCCTCAGCAGCTCTCGGTCGGATGGAGAGCTGGGAAGCAGGCGCTGTGACGCAGCCCCTCCTGGGCTTGGAGCTCGATCCGGGGCTCCTGCGGCGCTTGTGGGCGAGTCGTGCGACGCTTCGGGGGCTTGTTCCGAGAGATGGTCGCGACGCTCAAACGAACTGGTTGGGGGAGTTCATGCTTACCGTTGCCGTGCGCGAGGGAGGCGGGCAGATCCAGGTGGTTGAGGCGCTAGCCCTCAAAGGACAACCTGAGGGCGCGGCGTTCTGCCCGAGCGAGGATTGTTGTCAACCCTTGGAGCCGGTCTCCGCATTCATGCGCGTCGGCAGCATCCCGGTACGCTCCTTTTTCAGGCACCAGCGAGGAACTGCCAAGCAGCGCCCCTGTTGGGGCGCCAAGGGTGAGGGAGGTCTGCACTTTGCCGCGAAGCTCCACCTCCGCACGCAACTCCAGGAGCTATGCGAGAAGGGTGGGGCGCTCGTCGTGGAGCAACCGTGCCTGCGATGCGCGGCAGGCATATCGCACGAGGCCTTGCTCACCGAACCGGGCGATGTCATCCGCATTGAGCACTGGCTGGACCCTCGACGCACCCTGAAGCCGGATGTGGTCCTACTGCGCGCCGGCGTTCCGCTCCTGTCGTTCGAAGTCCGGGCTGCTCACCCTTGCTCACCGAGGAAGATTGGTGCCCTCACGGTGGCTGGGGCGCAGATGGTTGAGGTGGATGCCTGGGCGCTGCTGGGTACGGAGACCGCGCCAACGTGGCGCTTCTCCTCTCCCCTACCGTTGAAGCAGGCGGTACTACCTGTGAGCCGGCGGCTTTGTGAGGGCTGCCAAGCGGCGCAGGACTATGAAGCTGCCTGCGAGAGGCAGGCTGAGGAGCGGAGGCAGCGCGCACGCGAAGCGGAAGAACAGCTCCGGGCGCAGCGGGCCCGCGAATGGAACGAGCAGCGTGCTCGCGACGCCGAGGCTCAGCGCGCTCGTGAGGCCGAGGCTCAGCGCGCTCGTGAGGCCGAGGCTCAGCGCGTTCGGAAACAGGAGGAGGTTCACGACCTGTCTTTGCGGAACGCCGTGACGAGTTCAAGGCCTGCCGGGAGCGTGAGGATGATCGCCCCACGGCCTCCCTCGCGTCCTGTGAGAATCTCCCCCACGGTTGAGACTCTCGCCCACTGCATCGTCGACGTGTGTCAGCCCGACGGGGTACGAGATGAAGTCGAGCTTGTCCTCGAGCGTGAGACGGGCGCGTACCTGCGGGCGCAGTTGGTGGAATGCGACGCTCCAAAACTGCGGGGAGGGCAACTGGGGGTTCGGTACGAACGCCAACTCCTTGGTGAATGGACTGGGCGCGCCACGAAGGATCCTGACCTGCTCCTCAAGAAGGCGCGGGCTGCGGCCCGCGCTGCGTACAGGTCCGTGCGGGATTCAGGATGCGTCGTAGATACCTATGGTGGCTTTCGGCTTGGGGTCTCCAACGTGAGGCTGTGGCCGGATCCGAATTACTGGTGGGAGGCGCAGTCACAGCGTTGGGTTGGCGTGCAGTTGCGCGAGCTTCTCGCACGTGATTTCAAGATTTCGGAGCGCGCAGTCGAATCAAAGCTGCCCTCGGAACATTTCCGTCGAGTGCTGGTCCGCCTCAGCACGCGCAAGAAGGACCTCGTCGCCTATGAGGCGCTCGGCACTGCTAAGTTCGCCGAATGGCTGGGTGAAAAAGTGTAGCCGAGTGGATGCGCCCCGCCGTTACAGTGAGAGTCCCTCGCTTCCGTGGACACCCACGATGTGATGGAAGGGTGTTCGATGTCGGAGAGCGAGAAGAAGCGGAGGCGGCAGCGGCGTAGCTTCCGCCCGGAGTTCATGGCCGGGGCCGTGAAGCTGGTGCTGGAGGAGGTGCGGTGCATCCTTGAGCACACGCAGTCGGCTGGGCAAGCAAGGCCGGCCGCTGCGTTCGCGCGGTGAAGAATGCGGGCTCATTCATCTGATATAGTCGCTCCCTCTTTCCTGGTCTGCAGATGAGGTCGAGGATGACGACGAAGTCAGAAGAGATGGTGTCCCTACCGACGCTCTACAGAGGCGACTCGCTGCCTACGGTTTCGCAAGGGGCCAAAGGGCCGCAGCGAGGTCGAACCTTTGCCGACTACTATGTCACAGAGGGGCTACTCGCCAAATCCACCGACGGAGGTCTCTCTCGCCACCTGCAACAGCCACTAGAGCAGCTTGTGGCTGTTCACGTCGGCTACGGCAATGAAAATAAGGAAGAACAATACGCAGCTTATCACAGTCCTTTGATATCATTCTCTACCGACGCCACTGCGGCGTGGCACTTTCTCGACCGTACGGCGAAGAAGTCATTCGAAGCCTGCCCAATCGATGACGCCACGCACTTCATGTGGCGGCTCACGGATGTCCGCGTGCGGCAACTCTCTCCGGGGCAATTCTGCTTCGAGTACCGAAAGAGTACGAAGAACGTAGATAAGTTTCGCGAGCAGTTTGTTGCCGCGCTGCGTGGAGGCAACGAGTCGCAGCTTAATCGTGCCCTGTCCACACAGATCGTCCACCAGAACATTCAGGCGGACACGGGACTGCACATCGCACACCTTATCGACGTCAATACGTTCCTTGCTGGCGTCGATGCTGCCAAGCACAAGGTCGACGCGGATCTCCTCGCGCGAGCTCGAGAGCGCGGAGAGAAATGGTCTGAGTGGTTGCTTTACCCAATGGAGGTTGAAGAAGGACTCGATGGGTACTCAGGCCGCTTCAGCGTGAATGAGGCTCTCGACTTTCACCTGTTCGCTCGAAAAGTTCCGCCGCAGAGCGCGCCCCCCGTGAAGCCTACATAGTTCCAGGAGATCGCCTCGCGCTTCGTTTTTCCAAGGAGGAAGATGACCGTGCG
The DNA here is from genome assembly GCF_046520365.1 of Corallococcus sp. 4LFB. Taxonomy (NCBI): domain Bacteria; kingdom Pseudomonadati; phylum Myxococcota; class Myxococcia; order Myxococcales; family Myxococcaceae; genus Corallococcus; species Corallococcus sp. 4LFB. Next base: position 1,260 of record NZ_JBKGHJ010000027.1, on the reverse strand, counting down.
CGCCTGATTCCCTTGCCGCGAAGATCTGTCTGGAGGCCTTAGTGTGCTCACCTGGTTGTGATTGAATTTGGGGAGTGACATGAAGAAACTAGCGGGTGCTGAAGGGCATCTTGATTTGCTGCGAAGCATTGAGGGGGAGCTCAGGAAGCTTGGGGACGACTATTCCGTTCCATTGGTCGCCCGGCAACCTGAAGGCTTCCCTCGGCCAGTTGGGACCGGCTGGTTCTTTCGATGCGAAGTTGAGTGGTTCTTAGTCACGGCTGCGCACGTTGTAGAGGAGTTTTTCCCTGTAGGAGATAGGAGAAAGATCAAGCCTCCAGAATCCATGCTATTGGTTCCTGGGGACAATGAGGCGATGGTGCCCTTGGTTGGCAAATGGAGTTTGTCCGACGTGTACGATGTGGCGATTCTAAGGCTGGAATCGCCGAGCGTCGTCAGTGTTCGCTGGAAGCCAGTCACGATGGCTGATCTTGCTCCTGAGGAGCCAGAAGGCCAGTATCCTTGGTACCATGTGACAGGCTGGCCTACTGAGTACAGTAAGCGAGTGGAGGGCGGACTGGCTGGTGACAAGTTTCGCTTCAATGCTCAAGCTGAGCCGGTGCCAGTCGGTGATGAATTCGACAGAAAACGAGAATTCGCTTCCCGCTCTACAGGAACGATTTTGGCACAATTGATGGGCATGAAGCCGCTCATCCGCAGTTGCGCGGAATCAGCGGGGCTCCTGTGTGGCGAGTTTTTGATGACGACAACCTCTATCGCCCGCTACTTGCTGGAGTGCAGGTGTCATACTGGGACCGCCACACTGTTTGGTACATTGATGTAGTTCGGTGGGGCTGCGTGCGCATGTTGATCGAGCACTCGGTTCCGGGGCTCTTCAAATCCGCAGAGAAACTCGTATTGCGATAACGCTTCGGTGTCTTCTCGTTGCGTGCGCCTGGCGACCTGTCTCGCCTCGCTGTGTCGCCTTGACGCGCTTACGGCGAGGTGACCGTGTAATAGGCCGGTGCCAGTGAGCTGAACACGGACGGTCCGGTCCTTGGGCCATCAGCCCGCTGTGTCAGGGAAGTTGTGTGATGCCTGGAGGAACGTAACCGTCCGGCCAACGACGTGCCGTGAGGGATTGCCGACGTAGCGGCGCGCGGCGGACGCTTCCGGGCATGGCGAAGCAGGTGGAGAAGCCGGAGTGGGCACGCATCGCGGAAGCATTCGAGGCCAGCGGGCAGACGCAGCGGGAGTTCGCGCTGGCACGGGGCGTGCGGC
>NZ_JBKGHJ010000279.1:0-11217 GCF_046520365.1 Corallococcus sp. 4LFB | reverse complement strand
CCCAGCAGCCCCCCCGCCACCGCGTACACGGTGGCCACGCGCAGGATGACGCCGGGCAGCAGCGGCCGGACCGCCGCGGCCAGCGCCGCGTAGGGGCCGTCCAGCGGGATGTCCACGCCCACCACGCCCGCCTTGAGCAGCCAGGCCGTCTCGGCGGCGAAGAGCAACAGCCCCAGCAGGGCGCCCAGGGCCAGACGCCCCGAAGCGGCACGGAGGAAGGAGGCGACGGACCGCACGGACATGCCCCCAGCCTCTACCCCGGCCGGGCATGGAGGCGCCAACTCTGTGTTCCACCAGGCTTTCCGGACGAGCGTGACGTGCTTGCGCTGCACTGCCTGTGCAAGATGACGCCCGGACTGTTAACGACCGATGCCCTGCCCGGACCGGGGGCCACCGTCATGTCATCCAGCGCCACGCCCAGCGACACCCTGCAGGAGTCCGTGCGCCGCGCGCTCGACGTGGAGCGCCAGTCCAATGGACGGCACCTGGCGTGGGTCCGGCTGGGCGCGGTGGGCGTGCTGTTCACCATGGCCGTGTACCTGGGCCGGGTGCGCGGGCTGCACGACTGGGACGTCTACCTGGGGCCCTTCGCGCTGTACCTCGGGTGCACCATCGCCGTGGCAGTGGCGGTGACGGCCTCCACGCGCATCGCCCGCTGGGCGTCGCTGTCCGTCGCGTTGGTGGACGTGCCCGCCGTCTACTGGCTCCAGCACCTGGCGCTGCCGGTGTCCCCCTCCCCGGGCGGCGTGGCCGGCTTCACGCTGGGCATCTTCGCGGCGCTGGTCCTCCTGTCCGCGCTGAGCCTGCGCCGGCCCGTCACCCAGCTCGTCACGCTCATCGCCATCCTGGCGGAAGTGGAGCTCCAGCGGCAGGCCTCCATCGGAGGGGGCGCACAGGTGGCCGGCGCGGTGATGCTGGCCATGACGGCCGCGGGCGCGGCCCGGCTCCTCCAGCGCATCCGCCTGCTGTCCGCCGCCGTCACCCAGGAGGAACTCCAGCGCGCCCGCCTGGGCCGCTACTTCTCCCCCGCCGTCGCCGAGCGCCTCCAGGGCATGGACTCCCCCACCCCGGAGCTGCGCGAGGTGTCCGTGCTCTTCGCGGACGTGCGCGACTTCACCTCGCTGAGCGAACGGCTGCCCCCCGAGGAGGTGGTCACCATCCTCAACGAGTACTACGGCCGCATGGTCGAGGTGGTGTTCCGCCACGGAGGGACGCTCGACAAGTTCATTGGGGACGCACTGATGGTGTACTTCGGCGCCCCGCTGCCGGACGCCCACCACGCCCGGAGCGCCACCCGGTGCGCGCTGGAGATGGTGCGGGAGCTGGAGGCCGTCAACGCCGAGCGCGCCGCCCGGGGCCAGGCCGGCCTGCGCATGGGCGTGGGCGTCCACTCCGGGCCGGTGGTGCTGGGCAACATCGGCTCGCCGTCCCGGCGCCTGGAGTACACGGCCATCGGCGACACGGTGAACCTGGCCAACCGCATCGAGCGGCTGACCAAGGGCTTCGGGGTGCCGGTGCTCGTCTCCCAGGCGACCCGCGAGCAGGCGGGTGACGCCTTCCGCTGGGCCCCCGCCCCCACCGCGTTCGTCGCGGGCAAGAGCCAGCCCGTGGTGACCTTCATCCCCGAGCCCGCCGAGGGCGCCCCGGTGCTGGGTCCGGACGTGGCGGCCTGAGCTTTCCGGCCCCCGGCCCCAGGCAGGCAAGGGGTGGATCGCGATGCCGGGCTACTGGACCGCCTAAGTGGCCTACATGGTTGAGGGTTTACGTTGACGCCTCACGCGAACGGTCCTTATAAAGCCGCGGTTTCCTCTGTCGTAGATCGAGGCCCCCCTTGAGCATTTTCGCGTTGGACCGGGTCGCCGCCCAGTTTCCCGAGGCGGTCGCGGAGCGCTATGTCGACCGCGCTGGCGGAGCCTGGGCCGTCATCCATGCGGAGTGGCTGCCGAAGGTCGCCACCTTCCTGAAGATGGATCCCGAGCTGGACTTCAAGCTGTTCGGCTCCGCGGACGCCGTGGACCGCCTGCACCTGGCGGAGAGTGATCCGCGCTTCGAGGTCGTCTACTTCCTCTATTCGCTCAAGCGGAAGGAGCACGTGCGCCTGAAGGTGCGCGTGACGGAGACCCGCCCGGAGCTCCCCTCCCTCACGCCGCTGTACCGCGGCGCGAACTGGTGGGAGCGGCTGGTGTTCGACTTCTACGGCATCCGCTTCACGGACCACCCGGACCTGCGCCGCATCCTCCTGTACGACGAGTTCCAGGGCCACCCCCTGCGCAAGGACTACGCGCTGCGCGACCGCCAGCCGCTGATCCCCGAGCGCCCCATCAAGGACATCTTCCGCGGCCCCGGCACCAGCGGCGTCGCCTGATCGAGACCTCCCCATGTCCGACAGCCACAACACCGACGCGCAGAAGCCGCACAACCCCGACACCGACGGGTTCGCCCACGAGGAATCGGAGCTGGAGTCCCACTTCCAGACGAAGAACATGGTCATCAACATGGGCCCCTCCCACCCGGCCACGCACGGCACCGTGCGGCTGAAGGTGGAGCTCGAGGGTGAGACCATCGTCAAGATCGACCCGGAGATCGGCTTCCTCCACCGCGGCTTCCAGAAGAGCTGCGAGAACGTCACCTGGACGCAGTGCCTGCCGTACACGGACCGGCTCAACTACCTGTCCGCGATGATGAACAACTTCGGGTTCCTCAACGCCGTGGAGAAGCTCATCGGCCTGGAGATCCCGGAGCGCGCCCAGTACATCCGCGTCATCGGCAGCGAGCTGCACCGGCTCACGGACCACCTGACGTGCGTGGGCGCCACCGGCCTGGAGATGGGCGGCTTCGCGCCGTTCCTCTACGGCATGGAGGCCCGCGAGCTCATCCAGGACCGCGTCACGGAGCTCACCGGCGCGCGCCTCACCACCAGCTTCGGCCGCGTGGGTGGCATCAACCGCGACCTGCCGGAGGGCTGGTCGGAGAAGGTCAAGAAGACGCTGGACCGCACCGAAGAGCTGCTCGTGGAGATGGACGGGCTGCTCACGCGCAACCGCATCTTCGTGGACCGCACCAAGGGCACCGGCGTCATCACCGCCGAGGACGCCATCGACTACGGGTGGACGGGCCCCGCGCTGCGCGCGTGCGGCGTGGACCACGACCTGCGCAAGGTGCAGCCGTACTGGGTCTACGACCGCTTCGACTTCGACGTGGTGGTGGGCGAGCACGGCGACAACTACGACCGCTACCTCGTGCGCCTGGAGGAGATGCGCCAGTCCATCCGCATCCTGCGGCAGGCGCTGGACACCATCCCCGCGGGCCCCATCATCGTGGATGACTGGCGCATCGCGCTGCCGCCCAAGCCGGAGGTGTACGGCACCATCGAGGGCGTGATGGCGCACTTCAAGCTGGTGATGGAGGGCATCCAGGTGCCCCCCGGTGAAGTGTACGACGCCACGGAGGCGTCCAACGGCGAGCTGGGCTGGTACCTGGTGAGCGACGGCCGCGGCGCCCGTACAAGGTCCACGTGCGCGCCCCGGGCTTCCCGGTGCTGTCGGCGCTGCCGCACATCATCCAGGGCAAGATGCTCGCGGACCTCGTTCCCACCTTTGACACCATCAACATGATCGGCGGCGAGGTCGAGCAGTGAGCGACAACGACACGAAGAAGCCCACCGGTGACGCGCAGACGCCCCCCAAGGGCGCGCCCACCGACACGCCCGCGGCCAGGATTGGTTCGGAGCCGTCCAACCCGCCCGCCGGCACGAAGCTGGACTCCCCGCCCGCGGCCGCCAGCGGCCCCACCGGCACGCCTCCGCCCAAGCCGGCGGCGCCCGCCGGCGGCCCTCCGCCCAAGCCGCAGCCCAAGAACCCGGGCTTCGTGACGGCGGTCATCGACGGCCGGGAAGTCGTGGTGAAGCCGGGGACCAACATGATCGAGGCGGCCAAGACGGTCGGCTCGGAGATCCCCTACTACTGCTACCACCCGCGCCTCTCCATCGCGGCCAACTGCCGCATCTGCCTCATCGAAGCGTCCAACGCGCCCAAGCTCGTCCCCGCCTGCCAGACGCCCATGGCCGAGGGTCAGGTCATCAAGACCACGACCCCCAAGGTCAAGGAGCAGCAGCGCGCGGTGATGGAGTTCCTGCTGCTCAACCACCCGGTCGACTGCTCCATCTGCGACCAGGCCGGTGAGTGCAAGCTGCAGGACTACTACATGAAGTACGACTACAAGCCCTCGCGCCTGGAGGGCACCAAGGCCCTCAAGCACAAGCGCAAGGTGCTGGGCCCCGCGTGGTGCTGGATCAGGAGCGCTGCATCATCTGCACGCGCTGCGTCCGCTTCATGAACGAGGTCCCCAAGGAGCCGCAGCTGGGCGTCTTCGGCCGCGGCAGCCACGAGCGCATCGACGTGTTCCCGGGCAACGAGCTGGACAGCAACTACTCGCTCAACACCGTGGACGTGTGCCCGGTGGGCGCGCTGCTCTCCCGCGACTTCCGCTTCAAGGCGCGCGCCTGGTTCCTGTCCGCCACGCCGTCCGTCTGCACGGGCTGCTCGCGCGGCTGCACCATCTCCGCGGACTGGATGTCCCAGGACACCTACCGCTACCGCCCGCGTGAGAACGAGGCCATCAACAAGAGCTGGATGTGCGACCAGGGCCGCCTGTCGTACAAGGACCTGAACGTGGGCCGCGTGCTGTCCGCCCGCGTGGGCCGCGGCCTCCAGGCCCCCGGCACGGTGCAGCCGGTGCTCACGCGCAAGGACGCCGCCGTCGGCGCGGCGAAGGCGCTCAAGCCGCTGACGGGCTCCAAGCAGCTCGCGGTGCTGGCCTCGCCGCTCGCGTCCAACGAGGACCTGCTCGCGGGCCTGACGTTCGCCAAGACGGTGCTGGGCGCAACGTCCGTGTTCGTGGGCGGCCGGCCGCAGGGCAAGGCCGACCACTACCTGATGACGGCGGACAAGAACCCCAACCGCCAGGGCCTGGCGCTCATCGCCAAGGGCCTGGGGCTGTCGCTCAAGGGCTTCGACGAGCTCACCTCCGCCATCAACGCGGGCCAGGTGAAGGCGCTCTACGCGCTGGGCGCGGAGGTCCCCACGGACGCGGCCGCCTTCGCGGAGGTCGTCGCGAAGCTGGAGGTGTTCGTCGCCCAGGCGCAGAACGACTCGCCGGTGACGGCGCAGGCCACGGTGCTGCTGCCGGCCGCCGCGCACATCGAGGACGAGGGCACGTTCACCCAGCAGGACGGCATCACCCAGCGCTTCCGCAAGGCGTATCCCCCCAAGGGTGACGCGGCGCCGCACTGGAAGTGGGCCGCGGAGCTGACGCGTGAGCTGGGCGGCGAGGCCGCGCACGCCTCCGCGCGCGACGTGTGGCGGGCGCTCTCGGGCCAGGTGTCCGAGTTCGCCGAGTTCAACTGGGACAAGGCCTCTCCGCCGGACCGGGAGAAGCCGGGCATCAATCCGCTGCCGTCGGGAGCCGACGGCCGTCCGCCGGGCTACCGCGAGTTCGGCGCGCCGCGCGTGAGGGGCATCTGACCATGAGCCGCATCCTGACCATGTTGTTCGCCATGGCCACCATCGTCTTCGCCGTCGCTGGCGGAGTGGCCTCGGCGTATCTGGTGGGCTACCTGGCGGAGGAGTACCTCTTCGAGGGCGCCAGCCGCCTGACGAACATCCTCTTCCTGATGCTCGTCTTCGTGATGATCACCGCGACGCTGCTCACGCTCGCCGAGCGCAAGTGGAGCGCGTTCATGCAGGACCGCGTGGGCCCCAACCGCGCGCGCCTGGCCATCCCCGGCCTGTCCAACCGCTCCCTGGGCGGCATCCCGCACATCATCACCGACGTGCTGAAGATGCTGACCAAGGAGGACTTCGTCCCCGGCACCGCCAACCGCTTCCTGTTCAACCTGGGCCCCATCCTCGCCTTCGCGCCGGTGTTCGCGCTGTTCGCGGTGGTGCCGGCCGGGCCCACGGTGAACGTGTTCGGCAAGACGGTGGACATGGTCGTCGCCACGCCGGACTTCGGCGTGCTGTACCTGCTGGCCATCGCGTCGCTCGCCGTCTACGGCACGTCGCTGGCCGGCTGGTCCTCCAACAACAAGTTCGCGCTGCTGGGCGGCGTGCGCGCCTCCGCGCAGATGATCTCCTACGAGGTCGCGCTGGGCCTGTCGCTCGTCGGCCTGTTCCTGGCCTTCTCCTCCGTGCAGCTGCCCGCGCTGGTGGGTGACGTGGGCAACGCGCTGGTGGCCGGCACCGGCCAGGCGCAGTACCTGTGGCGCACCGACGGCGGCTTCGACCTGGGCCTGCCGGCGTGGGGCATCTTCATCCAGCCCCTGGGCTTCATCGGCTTCTTCGTGGCGTCCTTCGCGGAGACCAAGCGCGCCCCGTTCGACGCGCCGGAAGGCGAGTCGGAGATCATCGGCTACTTCGTGGAGTACTCCGGCATGAAGTTCGGCATGTTCATGATCTCCGAGTTCGTGGAGGTCGTGGTGCTGGCCGGCGTGACGGCGTCGCTGTTCCTCGGCGGTCACCACCTGCCCTTCGGCGGCGAGTGGCTGGCGGCGCAGCCCTTCATGCAGGAGCACGGCTGGGTGTACGGCACGCTCCTGGGCACGGTGTTCTGGCTCAAGGTCATCCTGCTCATCTGGGTGCAGCTGGTGATTCGCTGGACCTTCCCGCGCTTCCGCTACGACCAGATCCAGAACCTGGGCTGGAAGATCCTCCTGCCCGTGGGCCTGGCCAACGTGTTCATCAGCGGCGCGCTGGTGCTGTGGGATCCCTCCCTGCGCGCGCTGGGCGTGGTGGGCCTGCTGGAGATCGGCTTCGTGGTCGCCCTGACCATGACGTCGGGCTCCAAGACGGCGGGCGCGCACGACGCGGCGCACGGCCATGGGCACGACGCGCACGGCCACGGACACGACGCGCACGGCCTGCCGGCGCACGCGGCGGACCCCCACTCCCATTCTCCGGCGGGCGCGCACTAGCGCGGTCCGGAAGCGAGACAAGACACCATGGCGTTCAATGCTTCCCAGGATCCGCGCACGGACCTCCGCGAGCGGATGTACATCCCGGAGCTGCTGCGCGGTCTGGCCATCACGACCAAGCACTTCTTCCGCAACATGTTCGGCACGCGCGACACCAACCCCCAGGTGGTGGACCGCACGGGCATGAACCTGATGACCACGGTGGAGTACCCGGAAGAGAAGCCCATCTATCCGGAGGGCTACCGGGGTCTTCACCGGCTGGTGCCGCGCGAGGACGGCAAGCCGCGCTGCGTGGCCTGCTACATGTGCGCGACCATCTGCCCCGCGCAGTGCATCTACATCGAGGCGGGTGAGTACGAGACGGCGGACTCCGACTCCGAGTCGGCGGTCATCGAGAAGTACCCCACCCAGTTCGTCATCGACGAGCTGCGCTGCATCGTGTGTGGCCTGTGCGTGGAGGCGTGCCCGAAGGACGCCATCCGCATGGACACGTACATGCACACGCCGTCCGAGTACAACCGGCAGAACTTCGTCTACGACATCCCGAAGCTGCTCAAGGGCCCGGCCGTGTCGCACCCGTCCGACCCCTGGAACAAGCGCGACAGCTCCGCGGAGCCGCACCACGTCCACAAGGAGGCGCACACGCGCATCGGCGAGGGACACGAGGGCCACGCGGACCACGGCAAGCCCGCGCAGCTGGGCGCGGGCCACGGCGCCCACGCCAAGGCGGGTGCCGGGCACGCGGTGGTGACGCAGCAGGGTCCCATCCAGGTGACGAAGTTCATCAAGTAGTCCTGTCTCTTCCGCGCCACGGCGCAGCCCGGCCCGCCCTCTTCCCGCTGTCAGGGGAAGGGCGGGCCGAAGCCTTTTCTGGGGGCATGTGGTGATGCTGCAGCTCTTCAATGCGCATGGTGCCGGCCAGGCACGGGGAGCCCCGCCGTGAAGCGCTACCGGATGTCGGTGTGCAAGGGCTCCAGCTGCCGCGAGGGCGGCTCGGACGCGGTGCACGTGGCGGCGCGCGAGGCGCTGGCGGAGAAGGGGCTCCAGTCCCGGTGCGAGCTGTACCGGGGCGGCTGCTACGGCTTCTGCCACATGGGGCCCAACGTGGTGGTGCGCGAGGACACGGGCCGCAAGCGCGACCCGCTGTCCCCGGAGGACTACCAGCTCATGGGGTGGCCCGGAGAGGTGTACTACTCCGGGATGACGGCGGAGAAGATGCGCCGCGTGGTGGCCGAGCACATCCAGGACGACGCGCCGGTGCGGGAGCTGTTCGGCCAGCCGGACTCCGGCGACGACGACTGAAGCTCCGGAGGTGGCCCGTGCTTCGCGCATCCCTGTCTCCCCTCCTCCTGTCAGGCCTCGGGGGCCTGCTGTTGCTCGGCGCCTGTTCGCGGCCCGTGGCGCCCGTGCCCCCGCGGGTGCTGGGCGCGCATGCGGACGCGGACAGCCCTCGCGTCGTCGGCGCGGCGCTCGTCCGGGACGGTGACTCCCGCCAGGAGCTGCTGCGGCGCCATCCGCGCGTCGAACCCGACGCGGCGCTGAAGGACACGCTGCGGGCCGTCCTCGCGGACTCCGGGCAGCGCCTGCGCTGGAGCGCCGCGCCCGTGGAGGACCTGACGTGTGACAACGGCGACGTCCGCTTCCGGATCCAGGTGCGCGTTCCGCCCTCGTGCCAGGAGCGCGCGTGTCCCGTGCTCGCCTTCTACACCACGGGCTGTCCCCGGCCGGGCTACCACTGGCGCCCGGAGTTCTTCCTCCGCGCGGGCTTCATCTACGCGGAGCCCGCGGTGCGGGGCACCCGCTGCTCCGAGGACTGGGCCCGCGCGGACGACGGGCCCCTGCGCGTGGAGGCCGCCACGGACCTGGAGGCCGCCAGCCGCTGCCTGCGCCAGCGCTTCACCCGCGATGGCGTGGTGCCCAGGCTGGGCATCCTCGGGTGGAGCTACGGGGGCAACCAGACGCTGGTGGGCATGACGCGCTTCGCGGGCAGCTACGACGCGGGCTTCGCCCTGGCCGCCAAGACGGACCTGGCCTCCTTCCTCGCCCAGACCTCGCCGGAGCTGCGCCGCGCCCGGGCCGCCGAGTACGGCGATCCGGAGAAGGACGCGGAGCGGCTGCGCGCCATCTCGCCCGTGACGTGGGTGGACCGGGTGGAGGCGCCCATCGCCCTGATGCTGGGCGCGAGGGACCCCAAGGTGTCACTGTCGGACGCGGACGTCTTCGTGCGCGCGCTCCGGGCCCGGGGCCAGGACGCGTCGCTGATGATCGTCCCCGAGCACGCGCACCTCACGGAGCGCCCGGAGGAGATCGCGTTCGAGCACGCCCACCTCCTCCAGTTCTTCACCGCGCGGTTCGGCATGCCCCTGCGGGTCGAGACGCGGCCCTGAAGGGCGGTGGCGACCTGCGCTCAGCGGCTGTCGGTGCTGCGCCGGCCCCAGCGGATGACGCCGTCCCAGTCCGCGGGCGGCGGCGTCTGGATGAGGCGCTGGCAGCGCTGGACGTAGACGCGGGCCACGGGGTCGCCGTGCTCCACGGTGCAGCGGCGGAACAGCTCCTGGGCCACCAGGAAGTCGCGCCCGTAGTAGGCGCTGAGGGCCTTCTCGTAGAGGGCCATGCCCGCCTGCTTCTCCGGGGAGAACTCGCCCCGGCGGCCCAGCAGCTCGTGCACGCGGACGGGCTGGGGACGGTCGCGCAGGAGCACGCGGTCCACCTCGCGGAAGACGTACGCGTCGCTGGCGAGCTGCGCGGTGGCCTCCCCCACCAGCACCCGGGTGCCGTACTCCTTGTTGGCCGCCTCCAGCCGGCCGGCCATGCCCACCGCGTCGCCCATGACGGTGTAGTGGGACTTGAGCTCGCTGCCCATGTCGCCCACCAGCAGGTCGCCCGTGTCGATGCCGGCGCGCACCGCCAGCCGGTGGCCGAACTGCTTCTCCCAGAGGGGCTGCTTCTGCGCGAGCGCCGCCTGGAGCTTCAGCGCGGCCTCGCAGGCCAGGTGCGCGTGGCGGTCCGTGCGCACGGGCGCACCCCAGAAGGCCAGCACCGAGTCGCCGATGTACTTGTCCACCTGCCCCACCGTGGCGCGCACCACGGCCGTCATCTCCGTGAGGAAGGTGTTGAGCAGCGGCACCAGCTGCTCCGGCGGCAGGGCCTGCGACAGGCGGGTGAAGCCCTCGATGTCGCAGAGGTACACCGTCATCTGCCGGCGCTCCGGCTTCATCAGGCTCACGTCGCGCGCCACCAGCCGCGCCACCTCCGGGCTCACGTAGCGGCCCAGCGCGCTGTGGACGAACTCGCGCACGTCCTGTTCGGTGCGGAAGGCGTAGAGCGTCGTCACCAGGAACGCGAGCCCCCCGGACCACAGCGGGCCGGCCACGGCGATCCACAGCTTGTCGTGGACGAAGACGTACCCCGCCGCGCCCACGTAGCCCGCCCCCGCGGCCACGGCCACGCAGACGAAGAGGAAGGCGCCGCCCACGGAGCGCAGGAGCCAGCTGAAGGACAGCGCCAGGAACGCGCCGATGAACGCCAGCCCCATGGTGGCGAGCATGTCCACCTTCGGCGGCGCGCGGGTGATGCCGTCCGACGCGAGGATGTTGGCGAGCGCCTGCCCCAGCACGGCGCCGTTGGCGATGCCCGGGCCAATGGGCGTCACCCGCCGCTCGGGCGCGTAGCTGCTGGTGTTGGTGAGGATGACGGCGCGGCCGTCCAGGTCGTGGTCGAAGCGGGCGGGCCGCGCCTCCTGCGTGTCGAAGAGGTTGAGCAGCACGTTCCACGCGCGGATGGAGCGGGCGAGCGGGCCGCGCGCGCCCCGGGTGGCGGACGGGGCCTCCCAGCGCAGGAGGCTGTAGCCGGCCGCGTCCATGGGCACGGAGTACTTGTCGCCAATGAAGAGGCGCCCGTCCGCGTACCGCAGCTTCTGCGTGCCCGCGAGCCGCATGGCGGCGGCCAGGGGCAGCGAGGGCAGGACGTAGCGCTCACCGCCGCGCGGGCTGTACGCGACGAGGTGGGGCACGCCGCGCACCACGCCGTCGGGGTCCGCGGGCAGCGTGGTGGCGCCGTAGCCGCTGGCCGGGCTGAGCAGCGGCGTCACCGGGTGCTGGAGCTGGCGCACCTCCAGGAGCTTCTCCGGATCCAACCCCTGCACCTGCACGGAGGCCAGGGCGAGGAACAGGTCCGACGGCGCGACGCGGAAGGCATCGTCCGCGGCGCGGCGCTCCTGGATGGACGCGGCGGCGTGCCCAGCTGCT
>NZ_JBKGHJ010000278.1:0-11224 GCF_046520365.1 Corallococcus sp. 4LFB | reverse complement strand
GGCACCGGCGCGGGCGTGGGCGCCACGGGGGCCGCCTGGGCGGGCGCGCCCTTCTGCGCGAAGGACGCCGAGCCCGGGATGGGCCGCTCCTCGCCGGCCTTGGCGTCGAAGGCGTCCCACTTCGAGTCGGACGTGCCGCTGATGCCGGAGAAGCGCAGCGCGAAGTCGTCCGGGTTGCTGGCCTGGCGGTGGGCCTCCTCGTAGGTGACCAGGCCGTTGCGCACGAGGCTCATCAGCGACTGGTCGAAGGTCTGCATCCCGTAGGAGTCCGTGCCCTGCGAGATGGCGTCGTGGATCTCCTTCGTGCGGTCCTTGTCCTCAATCAGCTCGCGCACGCGCGCGGTGACGCGGAGGACCTCCACCGCGGCCACGCGGCCCTTGCCGTCCGCGCGCGGCACCAGGCGCTGGCTGACCACGCCGCGCAGCACGCTGGAGAGCTGCAGGCGCACCTGCTTCTGCTGGTGCGGGGGGAACGCGGACACGATGCGGTTGACGGTCTCCGTGGCGTCCAGCGTGTGCAGCGTGGACATCACCAGGTGGCCCGTCTCCGCGGCGTGGAGCGCCGTTTCGATGGTCTCGTGGTCGCGCATTTCGCCCACCAGGATGACGTCCGGGTCCTGGCGCAGCGCGCTCTTGAGGGCCTGCGAGAAGCTCATCGTGTCCACACCCACTTCGCGCTGGTTCACGATGGAGCGCTTGTCGCGGATGAGGAACTCGATGGGGTCCTCGATGGTCATGATGTGGTTGGTTTCGTTGGAGTTGATGTAGTCGATCATCGCCGCCAACGTGGTGGACTTGCCGGAGCCCGTGGTGCCCGTCACCAGCACCAGGCCGCGCTCCTCGCCGCACACCTTCTCCAGCACCGTGGGCAACAGCAGGTCCTTCATCGTCATCACCTTGAAGGGGATGACGCGGAGCACGGCGCCCACCGTGCCGCGCTGCTGGAAGACGTTCACGCGGAAGCGGCCCAGGCCCGGCACGCCGTAGGCCAGGTCCACCTCGTTGCTGACCTTGAACTTCTCCTTCTGGAACTCGTTCATGATGCCGAACGCCATGCGCGCCACCTCTTCCGGGGGCAGGCGGCGGCCGTCCTTGAGCGGCACCAGCGAACCGTCCACGCGGAACATGGGCGGCAGGCCCGCCTTCAGGTGGATGTCGGAGGCTCCGCCGCGCAGGGCGATCTGCAGGATTTCGTTGAGTTCCATGGGAGGGCCCGGATGGTAGCAGAACGCCCGCGCCCGTCGCGACGGGGCCGGGCCCACCCGCTTGCCCGCAAAGCACGACGGCGGAGGCTTCCCGAAGGAAACCCCCGCCGAAGAGCGGCCGGACAGCTGGCCGGCAAGCGTGCTTAGCGCTTGGAGAACTGGAACCGACGACGGGCGCCGGGCTGGCCGTACTTCTTGCGCTCGACCGCGCGGGCATCGCGGGTGAGGAAGCCGGCCTTCTTCAGCGCCGGACGGAACTCCGGGTTGAAGGCGCACAGCGCGCGCGCGATGCCGTGACGGATGGCACCGGCCTGGCCGGAGAGACCGCCGCCGCGCACGTTGACCGTGACGTCGAGCTTGCCCTTCTGCTCCAGGATCTCCAGCGGCTGGTTGAGCACCATCTTCGACGTCTCACGGCCGAAGTACTCGTTGATGTCGCGGCCGTTGATGACGACGGCGCCATTGCCGGGACGCACCCAGACGCGAGCGGTGGCCTCCTTGCGGCGGCCCGTGGCGTAGAAACCGAGTTCAGGATTGATCGCCATGGTTGTTCCTTACGCCTCGACCTTGTACGCCACCGGCTTCTGCGCGGTGTGCGGATGGGTGTCACCAGCATACACCTTGAGCTTCGTCATCATCTGACGGCCCAGGGCGCTGCGGGGCAGCATGCGGCGCACGGCGTTGAGGATGACGTCCTCGGGGTGACGCTGGCGCAGCTTCTGGAGGTTGGTGATCTTCAGGGCGCCCGGGAAACCGGCGTACGGGTGACGGTAGTACAGCTTGTCCGTCTCCTTCGTGCCCGTCACCTTCACCTTGTCGGCGTTGATGACGATGACGTGGTCACCCGTGTCGATGGACGGGGTGTACGTCGGCTTGTGCTTGCCCTTCAGGAGGGTGGCGATCTGACTGGCGGCGCGACCAAGCACCTTGTCGGACACGTCGATGACGTGCCACTGGCGCTTGATGTCCCCAGCCTTGGCGCTGTAGGTCTTCTGCGACATTTCGTGCACTCCAGACTTCGGCGCGGCGCCCAGGTGCATGCCAGGGGCCGCGTGCTCGTGCGAAACCAACCGCGGGTCCTCCGCCTAAACTCCGACAGAAGCCCGGAAAGGCTGACCCTCCTAGTAGGACGGCGGGATCAAGTCAAGGTTGGGCGTACAGGGGAGGCCGTCGTGGAGCCAGTCAGGGCGCTCGGCCAGGGGGGCCCGGGCCTGGCCCCCCGGCGGCGGGCTTCTTGAAGCGCTCCTTCAGGTTCGCGAAGAAGTTCTTCTCCTTCTCGTCCGGAGGCCCTTGACGCGGCGCGTCCATGTCCACGACCTCGAAGGCGTCCGGGGGCAGGTCCTCCAGGAAGCGCGAGGGCGTGCGGGGCACTTCCTTGCCGCGCTTCACGCGCACGGTGGAGCGGGTGAGGTAGAGCAGCTCCTTGGCGCGGGTGATGCCCACGTAGCAGAGGCGGCGCTCCTCCTCGAGGTTCTGCGCCTCGCCCTGCATGCCGCCGTGGGGCATCAGGTCCTCCTCCATGCCGATGAAGAAGACGAGCCGGTACTCCAGGCCCTTGGAGGCGTGCAGGGACATCAGCGTCACGCGCTTGTTCTGCCCGGGGATTTCCTCCTCCTCCTGGCGCGTGTCCAGGCTGAGGCGGTTGAGGTACGTGAGGAGGCTGGCCTTGGGGCCCTCGCGCTTCTCGAACTTCTCCAGCGACGCGAGCACCCCGTCCACGCCCTTGAGCTTCTTGTCCGCGGCGGTGCCGGAGACGGCCTTGGCGCGGGTGGCCTCCCGGAAGCCGATCTCCTCCAGCAGCTTGTGCGTGGCCTCCGACAGGCGGGGCGTCTGGGTGAAGGCTTCGCGGTAGCGCTCCACCATCTCCACGAACTCCAGCACCTTGCCGCCCGCGCCCGCGGGCAGGTCCTCGTAGGTGTCCGCGCGGCGCATCACCGTCCAGAGCGTCACGCCCTCCGCGCGCGAGTGCGCGTGCAGCCGCTCCATGGTCACGTCGCCGATGCCTCGCGAGGGCACGTTGACGATGCGCATGAGGGAGATTTCGTCCAGCTTGTTCGCCAGGACCTTGAAGTACGCGATGACGTCCTTCACCTCGCTGCGGTCGAAGAACTCGCTGCCGCCCACGACCTCGTAGGGGATGTTCTTCTCCCGCAGCATCTCCTCCACCGGGTGGGCCTGGCCGTTGGTGCGGTAGAGCACCGCGATGTCGTCCGCGGGGATGCCCAGCGAGAGGTGCTTCTGGATTTCGTGCGCGATGAAGCGCGCCTCCTCCTCGTCATTGGGGCACGCCACCACCTTCACCAGCGGACCGCCCTTGCGGTCGGTCCACATGCGCTTGTCCTTGCGCTCCGGGTTCTTGGCGATGACGGCGTTGGCCGCGTCCAGCACGCGCTGGGAGGAGCGGTAGTTCTGCTCCAGCCGCACCTCCTTGCCGCCCGGGAAGTGCTTGTCGAAGTCCAGGATGTTGCGCACCTCCGCGCCGCGCCAGGAGTAGATGCACTGGTCGTCGTCACCCACCGCGCACACGTTCCTGGACGTGCCCGCGAGCAGCTTGAGCAGGTCCAACTGCGCGTGGTTGGTGTCCTGGAACTCGTCCACCAGGAGGTACTGGAAGCGGGCCGTGTACTTGCGGTGCAGGTCCGGGTGTTCGCGCAGGAGGCGCGCGGGCAGCACCAGCAGGTCGTCGAAGTCCACGGAGCCCTGCGCCTTGAGCGCGAGCTGGTAGTCCGCGAAGACCATGGAGGTGATGAGGTCGTAGTCATCCCCCATCCCCTCCGGCCTGGGCTGCGGCGTCTCCCCGGAGTTCTTCGCCTTGGAGATGAGCGTGAGGACCTTGCGCGCGTCGAAGGCGCGGTCGTCGATGCGCTTCTCGCGCATGGCGCGGCGGATGATGGACAGCTGGTCGCCCATGTCCGCGATGGCGAACTTCCTCGGCCAGCCCAGCCGGTGGATGTCCTCGCGCAGCACCTCCGCGCCGAACGCGTGGAAGGTGCACACCAGCACGCCCTGGGCGCGGGGCCCGGCCATGTGGATGAGCCGCTCCTTCATCTCCGTGGCGGCCTTGTTGGTGAAGGTCACCGCCAGGATGTTGCGGGCCATGATGTGGTTCGGCCGCTCGTTGAGCAGGTGGACGATGCGGTGGGTGATGACCCGCGTCTTTCCACTGCCCGCGCCCGCCAGCACGAGCAGCGGGCCCTGGAGCGTCTCGACGGCCTCGCGCTGAGGAGGATTGAGCTTCGAAAGGTCCATTGCGCGCGGGCCAGGGATACCCTTTGATTCGTTCGTGCGCGACTATTTCCTCCGGCTGGCCATCGCATCGCTCGCGCTCGGCGCGGGCGGCGGTTGCCTTGACGACGAGCGCACGACATCTCCCACCCCGCGCGACGTGGTGACGACCGCCGCACCGTGCGTGTACTTCAAGGACCTGGCGCCGTTCCTGCCGGAGTCGCTGGAGGGCTTCACGGTGGGCTCCACCGCGGGCTCCACAGGGAAGTACGGCGAGGTGTCCGTGTCGGAGGCGGAGCGGACCTACACCCGGGGCGAAGGCCGCGAGGTGAAGGTGCGCATCGTGGACACCACCATGGGGCTGAAGCTGGGGCAGGCCATCCGCGAGGCGGCGCAGAAGGCACGCGGGCGAGCAGCCAGCGACCCCACGGCGCCCATCCAGTGGAAGGAAGCCGTGGGCTTCGTGCGCTATGACGCGGAGGAGGCCGTCGCGGAGGCGAACCTCCTGGTGGGCGACCGGTTCGTGGTGGCCGTCACCAGCCGTGGCTTCCCCAGCACCGTGGAGGTGCGGCGGGTGGCGCGCGGCATCGACCTGGCCGGGCTCGCCCGGCTGCAGTGACACGAGTCCAAGGAGCGTTTGTGGCGGTGAAGGACAAGGGGCCGCGGCCCCAGACGACCCAGGAGCTGCTGGAGCAGGAGAAGGCGGCGCGCCAGGGCGTGTCGTCCCTGGGCAAGCGCGAGTTCATGGACCAGTTCCAGAAGCTCTCCAAGAGCTACGCGGTGGACCCGGGCAACCCCGGCTCCTACGCGTGCGAGGGCTGTCAGCGCTGCGCCAACTGCATGTTCTGCAAGGACTGCGACAGCTGCCACCAGTGCACGCACTGCACGCGGTGCGAGCTGTGCACCAACTGCTCGCACTGCGTGGAGTGCAAGAACTGCCACGCGTGCGCCTACTGCGTGCAGAGCGAGAACTGCTCCAGCAGCGCGTACGTGGTGCTGAGCAAGAACCTGCAGGACTGCAACTACTGCTTCGGCTGCGTGGGGCTGTCCAAGAAGGACTTCCACATCCTCAACGTGGGCTTTTCCCGCACGGAGTACTTCAAGGTCGTGGGCCGGCTGCGCAAGGAGCTGGGCATCCCGTAGCGGTGCCAGCCCCCTGCCCCACCGCGCCCTGTCCTAAAGGGCGCGGACGTAGAGGGCCTTGAGGTACTCCGTCTCCGCGAGGCCCGCGAGCACCGGGTGGTCCAGGCCGGCGCCGCGCCGCTCCAGAATCTGCACCGGGCGCTTCGCGTCCGCGGCGGCGTCCAGCACCATGGACTCGAAGCCCTGGCGGTCCAGCTTCCCCGAGCACGAGCACGTCACCAGCAGGCCGTCCGGCTTGAGGCAGCGCAGGGCGCGCAGGTTGAGCTCGTGGTAGGCGCGCAGCGCGGTGGCCAGGCCCTCGCGGCGCTTGGCCAGCCCCGGCGGATCCAGGACGATGGTGTCGAAGCGGCGGCCCTCCTGGTCGAAGCGGCGCAGCACGTCGAACGCGTTGCCGTTCTCCACCTTCACGTTGGCGCGGCCGTTGGCCTCCGCGTTGGACTGGATGCGCGAAGCGGCCTTCGCGTCCTGCTCCACCGCGAGCACCGACGTGCAGTGCTTCGCGAGCGCGAGCGCGAAGCCGCCGTGGTAGCTGAAGCAGTCCAGCGCCTCTCCCCGGCCCAGCTCGCCCGCGCGCAGGTGGTTGTCCACCTGGTCCAGGAACGCGCCCGTCTTCATGTCGCCCAAGAGGTCCACGTCGAAGCGGTTGTCGCCCTCGTGGTAGGTGAAGCGCGCGCTGCCCTCGCCGTGCAGCAGGCGCACTTCGCGGGGCAGGCTCTCGAAGTCGCGGCCGGAGGCGTCGTCGCGGCACACCACGTGGCTTGCGCCCGTCCTCTCCACCAGCGCGCGCGCGAGCATCTCCTTGCGCGCGTCCATGCCCTCCGACAGCGTCTGCACCGTGAGGCCCTGGCCGTAGCGGTCCACGAAGAAGCCGGGCAGGAGGTCCGCCTCCCCGTGCACCAGGCGCAGGCCGTCGCGGCCCGGCAGCACCGCGCGGCGGGCGAGCGCGGCCTCCACGCGGCGGATGAAGAAGGCGTCGTCCACCTTCTCCTCGTTGGGGCCCTTGCGCGTGAGCAGCCGCAGCGCGAGCGGGGAGCGGCGGGCGTAGAGCGCCTGGCCGATGGGGTTGCCCTGCGGGTCCACCACCGCCACCACCGCGCCCGGCGTGTCGGTGGCGGGGGGCTCGGTGAGCTCCGTGCGGTACACCCAGGGGGTGCCGCGACGCAGCGTCTTGGCGCCCTTGAGGCTGACGCGGGCGGTGGGAAGGGAAGGCATGTGGGGGCTCACTCCAGGCCGCGCGCGGCCAGTTCCTCGTCGTCTTCCCCTCGCAGATGCCCGATTTCATGGAGCAGTGTCACGCGAATCTGTTCGCGCAGCTCCTCGGGCGTGCGCACCGCGCGGGCCAGGTTGCGCCGGTAGAGGGCCACCGAGCGGCACGGCGTCTCCGAGCCGTCGCACGGCTCCTGGAGGGACGGGCCCCGGAACAGGCCCAGGATGGTGGGCGACAGGGGCGGCTGGTTGGCGAGCAGGTCGTCCTCGGAGGGAATCTCCTCCGTGGCCACCGGCACGCCCTCCAGGTCGCGGCGCATGTCCTCGGGCAGGTCCGCCAGCGCGCGCGTCACCTGGGCCTTGAACTCGTCCGCGGACGGCAGGGGCGGCGGGGGGAAGTCCTCGGGCTCCAGCGCGCGGGCCTTCTGGAAGTGCTCCTCCGCCCTGGCCCACTGGCCCTCGCGCTCCAGCAGGAGGCCCAGGTGCTGGTGCGCGTGCGCCGCGCGCTCCTTGTCCTTCAGGAGCGACGCGAAGGCCGCCCTGGCCTCGCGGAAGCGGCACAGCTCGAAGAGGGCCAGGGCCTTCTCGTACTTCGCCTCGTGGTTGTCCGGCTCGCGGGCGAGCACGATGGCGGCGCGGTCCAGCGCCTGGTCCGCCTGCCCCAGGTCGTTGAAGGCCATGGCGGCCACCAGCGCCAGCGAGGGCACGAGCTCCGGGGGCGTGGAGGGCTGGGAGAGGCCCCGCTCGGCGTAGAGCGCGCCCAGCTCGTCCCGCTCTCGCGTGGAGGGCAGCTGCACGGCGTACAGGTGCGCGGCGCCCAGCAGCGCGTCCGCGGACACGGACAGCACGTCGCACAGCCGCCGCAGGTTCTGCGCCCGGGGCAGCAGCTTGCCCCGCTCCATCCGGCTGTAGACCTCCATGGCGATGCCCACGCGGTCCGCCACGTCCGCCTGCGTGAGTCCCAGCCGCAGCCGCGCGTCGCGGGCGGCGGCGCCAAACACCGTGTTCAGAGTTCCATTCACCTGGGAGGGCACCCCCAAAACCTTGCACCTCTCCCCCGGCGCGCAAGTTTTCGGGGCCGGGGCCAGGAGCGTGGCGGGGCAGGCCCTGTCCGAGGGATGCAGGTGGCGCGGGGAGCTTGGTTATTCCAGCTATCAAGCTTATCCAAGGATGCTGTCATGCTCCCCCGTGGCCGGCATCGACCCGCGACGCGCTGGCTCACTTGAAAGAACGTGACCATGCGACCGCGCGCCTGCGCCGCACTCCTGCTCCTGCTTTCGGCGTGCGCCACCTCGGCACCGGCTCCAGGAGAGCGCGTGTCCCGGAACCCGAGGTTCGCCAACCTCCAGCGAGCCGCCACGCTGCCGTGGACTGACGGGGGACGGTGCGTCGTGCGTGAGGCGTCCCAGCCCTGGCCCCGTGCTGGTGGAGAAGTGCTATCGGACCCTCGACCGTGACCGGCTCGAGTTCCACGACACCACGGGAAGATGCACCGTGGCCTCGGCGGATGCCGCGTCCGTGGGACTCGGGTTCTGCGTGCTGGCGGCTCCCGAGATCGCCGTGGGGGCCGTCATCGTGCTTGGCGTGGTGGTGGTCGGCGTCGCCATCGCGGAGGCGTTGGACGCGTATGAGCTGCGGCATGCCTACCCCGAGGAAGCTGGGGCCTCACGAGGAGCGAAGGTGTCCTCCCGGGAGGCCGAAGCGCAACGCAAGCCCAGGCCGGAGCCCGAGCCAGCCGGGCAGGACCGACAGCCTCCGGTGCCGCCAGTGCCCGTGGACCGGACGGGACGCGCCAGCTGCGAACCTGTTCCCGTGCCCCACGCGGGCGAGGACGACCCGCATAACGAATGTGCCGACCAGTTCCCACCCAACCGCTATCCCGGGATGGACGTGCTCGTGGGCGGTGTGCGCTTCGATGCGCTGCAAGTCGGCGTGCGCAGGCTGTGGGAGATCAAGACCCATCGGTATCGTTGTTACGGGATGCAAGAGATGATCGCCCGAAGCCCA
Source organism: Corallococcus sp. 4LFB (assembly GCF_046520365.1). NCBI lineage: Bacteria > Pseudomonadati > Myxococcota > Myxococcia > Myxococcales > Myxococcaceae > Corallococcus > Corallococcus sp. 4LFB. The sequence goes on along the minus strand of NZ_JBKGHJ010000278.1, from coordinate 2,438 downwards.
CTGATCCTCAGCGTCTATGCGCCTGGCCTTACGGAGGGAGATGACCGCGCAATCGCCGCCGCACATGGCTTGGAACGCTCGCTGCCTGGATTGCGTCTGGAGTCGGTGATTACCGAGGCTCGAAAGCTTGCAATATTGCCACGGCGCGAAGAATGGCTCTCCCAGGCGTCGGCCCGAGGAGAATTCCCCCTGGTATGCAATGGCGACGAGAACTTCCCGGTGATGATCAGCGGGCTGACGACCCCCGCAGCCCAAGCGCCAGCCCGCCAGCCGTTACTTGAGGTCCAAGCGGAGTTGCCATTGGACTCGGCCGTGATTGCATTGGCCGCCAATGTCATTGAGGCTGTAGGCAACGGCGTGCGCGCGTTCTGGGGGCATGCAACACCAGACGCCGCCGCGCTGGACATCGCGTATCAGACCGCCCCCACGCTGGACGGCCCCCCGTCCCCACGCCGGGGCCTGCCAGCCCTCAAGCTCTTCGAGCACATTCGCGCGCCCGAGATTCCCTATTACCTCGGGTGGATGAACTACTGGTCGGCCGCCGCCGCGCAGGCCATCGGGTTCCCGGACCCGGCCCGCGACGCCGAGCTGCTTTCACGGGCGCGGCGCACGGCATCGGGCGGCTGGGTCGTGCAGCTCACCGACGCGCCGCTCGACCTGGACAACCCCGCCCACCTGGACACGCTCAAGCGGACCTATGAGCGCTTCCCGGAGATCGGCGGACGCGCAGCGCCTTGACCTCGAGCAGGGGGCCCGGACGCCGCGGGGATTGAACGACTAGCGCTCCCGCAGCGCGAGCGCGCCCTGGATGATGAGCCCCATGGCCTTCAAGGCCTCTTCATCCAGGGGCCTGAGCGCGCGCACCAGCCGGCGCAGGGAGGGCGGATCCTCCTCGCGGTCCGCGAGCGCCAGCGTGCGCGCCTCTTCCGGAGGCAGGGGCCCGTCCAGCCCCAGGAGCGTGTCCGCGCGGATGCGCAACACCATGCACAGCCTGCGCAGGGTGGTGGAGCTGGGCAGCACCCGCCCGCGCTCCATCCGGCTGTAGACCTCCATGGCGATGCCCACCTGGCTGGCGACGTCGCCCTGGGTCAGGCCCTGCCGCTCGCGGGCCTCGCGCGCCGCGGTGCCCACCGTGATGGCCAGCTCCTCGTTCATTGCCGCTTCCCCACCCCTGGCCGGAGCGTGTCTCCCATGAAGTCAGGTGTCCGGCATCCTACCTGACACGGCACCAACACTACCCCAAGGGGCATCCGCCATGCTATGGACCTGAGAGGTCTAATCCGGCCTTTCTCCCATGCATCCTCCCAGCCAAGTCCTCCCTCTCCCATTGAACCCCCCACGTCCTGAAGAAGCCTGGCCTGTCCCGGGCGAAGGAGGCGCCCCGCGATGAACCTGGAGGGAGGACATCCGCTGCTGCTCCAGCCCCAGGAGGTGGTGGGCAGCTTCCGGCTCCTGAAGCGGCTGGCCACCGGGGGCTACGGCACCGTGTTCCTGGCGGAGACCGGGGGCTTCCACGTGGCGCTGAAGTTCGCGCTCCAGGGGCCGCAGGACTCCGAGGAGGGCTCGCAGGTGGACGCGCGCACGCTCAAGGAGGTGAGCGTGCTGCACCGCATGACCCACCCCAACGTGGTGGCGCTGCGCGGCTACCACCGCTGGCCGCACCCGCGCACGGGCTACCTGTTCCTGGTCATGGACTACGTGGAGGGTCCCACGCTGTCGGACTGGGCGGTGGAGGCGAAGCCCACGGCGCGGCAGGTGGCGCGGCTGTTCGCGGAGCTGGCGCTGACGCTGGACTTCATCCACCGCGCGGGCGTGCGCCACCGCGACATCAAGGGCAGCAACATCATCGTGCGCGCGTCGGACGCGCGGCCGGTGCTGGTGGACTTCGGCTCCAGCGACCACGCCTGCGCCCCGGCCATCACCGACGGCCGGCCCCCGCCGGGCACGCCCAGCTACCGCAGCCCGGAGCTGTTGCGCTACTGGCTGAACAACCCCAAGGGCATGGCCCGCTACGTCTACCAGCCCACGGACGACCTCTATTCGCTGGGGCTCACGCTCTTCCAGGTGCTCACCGGGGACTTCCCCTATCCGCCGGACCTGCCGGCCGCGGCGCTGCTGGGGGGAATCCAGACCATCAAGGGGAGGTCCGCGCGCTCGCTCAACCCGCGCGTGCCCCGCGCCCTCAATGACATCTGCGAGCGGCTGCTCCGCCAGGACGTCAGCCAGCGCTACCAGATGGGAACGGACCTCTACACCGACCTGAGCGCCGCGCTGGAGCGCGCCCCGGCCAGCTGGGACCGGCCGCTGTTCAACGCGCCGCCGCCGCACGAGGCCGTCACGGAGGAGTCCGACGCGTACTTCGACGGCAACGAGGAGGCCCGGGAGCTGCGCCGCTGGGCCCGCGCCTACGAGCGGCGCGTCCCGGGGGCCCGCCGCAC
>NZ_JBKGHJ010000277.1:0-11232 GCF_046520365.1 Corallococcus sp. 4LFB | reverse complement strand
CGCACCCGGCGCCGCGAGGTCTGGAGCTGGGAGGGTCGCACCGGCCCGACTATGGCCCTGGCGCGCGAGCCTGCCGCCAGGCCCGTTCCCGGAGCGTCGAGCGCTGGACGTTCGTGCGTCCCTCGCGGCGCTGTCCGTCACCGGGCCCGAGGCCCCTGTCCGGAGGGGCCGGACGATTCCAAGCAATCGCGTCCGCCCTGGTTCGATAATCAAAACAGGACGGAAGCAAGGGGGCTGCTTCCACAAGGGTGCTTCCGTCCGCTTGCCCTGGGGGAGGGCTGCGCATGAGCACCATTTCGAGTGCGGGTTCGTCGTCTGGCGTGTCACAGGTGAACACGACGTGGGAGCCGGAGCCGTATGTTCCGCCCCCGCCGCCGCCACCTCCGCCCGAGCCCAGGGATGCCTTCGTCGTGGCCGCACCGCGCAGGGGGCCGGACCTCCTGGGCCGTGGCTTCACGCCTCCGGCTTCCGCGCAGGCAGCGGAGGTGTCGGCCACGCAGACGGCGCAGGCCGTGGCGGACAGCGCGCCCACGGTGAACGTGGGGGAGGCGTGGACGCTGCTGACGCAGGGGTATTCGCAGGCGCGCAGCCTCACCGGCGCGGCGAACGCGGCGCTGCAGAAGGCCGCGGGCAACCCCGCGCTCCAGGCGAAGCTCATGGACTTGTTGCAGGCGACGCCCGCGCGCACGCTGGAGGACGCGCTGTCGAAGGACTTCGCCCACGGCGTGAAGGAGGCGGTGCCCAACCCGCCGCCCCGTCCCCCGGGCATCACCTCCGTGGGCACGCAGCGCGTGGCGGACTGCGCGCTGGAGGCGGTGGCGCGGCAGGGGAGCCCTTCGACGCTGAAGCCCGCGCTGGAGGCGGCGGCGAAGCAGGGCCACCTGCTGCCCGCGGACCGCGACGTGCTGGTGTCCTGCGTGGGCAGCCCGGACGTGGGCGCGAAGCTGGACTCGGCGGTGGCCGAGGTGCACGCCGCGGAGCAGGCCTACACGGCGGCCCTGGCGGAGCGTGACGCGCTGGAGCAGCGGCTGGCGGGGGACATCGCGTCCTTCGGGCCGTTCCTCACCGACACGCAGCAGAAGGCCTACATCGAGGAGTTCCGAAAGCTGCACGGGGGCGACTACGCCCGCTTCGATACGAAGGCGAAGGCGCTGGAGAGCGCGCTCGCGAAGAACGCGCCGCGGCTGGAGCAGGCCCTGCGGGGGCCGCAGGGCTCCGCGCACGCCCGGTCCATCCAGGCCGCGTACACCGCGCTGGCCCAGTCGAAGAGCGCGGGCGAGGCGCTCAAGTGGGCCGCGAAGATGGAGGCGCCCGGCTCCGCGTTCACGCCCTACATGGCGGCGCTGCCGCTGGACACCGTGCGCGAGAAGGCCGTCTCCGGCGCGCTGGTGAGCTTCTACGAGAAGTTCCCGAAGGCCACGCCCACGCAGGCGGTGGACCACATCCAGAAGCTGCTGGTCGACGGGTACCTGTTGCAGCAGCTGGGCGGCGCGAAGGCGGACGTCCAGGTCAGCGACCTGCCGCAGGCGATGCGCACGGGGCTCGCGGGCCTGCGGGACCTGGCCGCGGGGAGGACCCAGGCGGGGTTGAACACGCTGAAGGGGCTGGAGTCCGGCTCGTCGCGGTGGGGCGCCCCGTTCGCGGCGGCGGGGCTGGTGCTGGGCATCCTCCAGTCGAGTGAGTCCGCGAAGGCGCAGGATGCGCTGGGCACGCTGTGGGCGGGGACCTTCACGGCCCAGCAGTTCGCCAGCCTCACGAGCACCGCGCTGAAGGCGGCGAACAAGTCCGGCGGCGCGCTGGTGGCCACGCGGTTCGCGGGAGGCCTGGGCGCCTTCGGGGCCGCGCTGGACCTGGTGGTGCAGGGCAAGGAGATCGCCGCGGGGCAGGGCAACGCGGGCACCGGCCTGTCCATCGCGGGGGACGTGATGGGCATCGTCGGCGGGGCCCTGGTCGCGGTGGGCTCCACGGGCGTGGGAGCCCCGCTGGCGGCGGTGGGCGCGGCGGTCTACATCATGGGCGAACTCGTCAGCATGAGCATCCTGTCCCGGCAGGAGTACGAGGCCGCGGAGCAGCTGCGCTCGGAGCAGCGCACGCTGCTGAGCCGCGCGGGCGCGGACGCGGAGCAGGTCACCCACCTGGAGAAGTACTCGTCACCGGAGCAGGTGGAGTCACTGGTGAAGTCCACCGGGTGGACGCGGGACCAGGTGCTCGGCCTGGGCAAGACCTTCCCGGAGTTCTTCGCCGGCGCGGCGTCGACGCTGCCCCAACTGGACAAGGTGGCCAATGACTTCGGCCTCACGCCGGATCAGCGCTACCGGATGCTCCTTGCGATTGGCTCGACCGGCGTCGCGAAGGACAAGGGCAGCGCGCACGCGCTCAACAAGTTCGCGGAGGCCGTGCGCGACTACCCGAAGAACACCGTGGGCATCACGATGCCGCAGGGCCTGTCGAAGAAGGAGCAGTGGATCCACTTCCTGCGGGAGATGGGCAACCGCACGGGCTCCTACGACGGCCTGGGGCCCCGCAACGCGGCCATCTTACTGGAGCGGCTGAAGCCCTGACGCGGGCGCTCGCCGCCGCCCATGCGGCCGTCCACGACAGCGTGCTGACGAGCGGCGGGGAGGGTCCCCGGCTGCGTGGGGGAGGCTTCCGGACGCGGCTCGTGCCGCGGTTGCCTATCCTACGGAATGACCCTCACGCGAAGACCGCCGCCGTCACGCCTCCGGACGGTGCTCGTTGCCACCGACTTCTCACCGGCCGGAGCGCGCGCCGTGGAGCGGACGGCCCGCCTGCCGCTCGCCCCGGGGGCGGCCGTCATCCTGATGCACGTGCTGCCGGGACGGGCGCCCCGCGAGTTCGTGGAGCAGGCCCGGGAGCGGGCCGCCAGGACGCTGTCGGTCATCGCGCATGAGCTCCACGCCTCGCTTCACGCCGCGGGCTCCAGCGCCTCCGTCGAGGCGCGGCTCGTGTTCGGGAAGCCGGCCCCCACGCTTCAGCGCCAGTCCCAGTCGACTGGCGCGGACCTGGTCGTCCTGGGCCGGCATGGCCGCCGGCCGTCCGGGACCTGTTCCTGGGCTCCACCGCCGAGCACGTCATCCGGTATGGCCAGCCCCCGGTGCTCGTGGTCCACGGGCTCGTGGAGGCCCCGTACCTCCGCCCCCTGGTGGCCGTGGACGCCGGGGAGACGTCGCGGCACGCCGCGGAGTTCCTGCCCGCCCTGCTGGAGCCGCGCACCTGGCTGCGGCTCATCCACGCGTACGAGTCGCCGCTGGAGTACATGGTCTTCCCCGGGCTGACGCGCGACGAACGCAAGCGGTACCGGGCGCGGTTCAAGGACTCCGCGCTGCGCGAGCTCCGTCCGCTCCACCGGCACCTGGACACCCTGGGCCTGCGCTACCGTCAGGCCCTCGAGCACGGCAGCCCGTACTCCGTCATCCTGAAGGAAGCGCGCCGGCACCGGGCGGATCTGCTCGCGCTCGGCACCCAGGCGCGCTCGGGCGTGTCGCGCATCCTGCTCGGGAGCGTGGCGACGGACGTGATTCGCGAGGCCGGCTGCGACGTCCTCGTGGTCCGCCCTCCCGCCATGGAGCGCGGCGGGGAGCCATGAGCCAGGGAGGCCGCGGCCATGCCTGAACGGAGGCGGGCCGGGGGCCGTTACGCGGTGGCCGTCAGCGGGTCAGCGCCGTGGCGACGTGGAGGAGGGCCTCGAGCTTCTCCGCGTCCAGCTTGCGCGCGAGGTAGAGCAGGCGGCGCAACGCGGGGGCCTCGTCCTCGCGCGCGCGTGGGCGCTGGCCCTTGCGGCCTCGCACCAGGGCGGTGAGGCCCAGCATGTCCTCCGGGGACACCCTCAGCTCCGTGCAGAGGCGGTAGAGCGTCGGGACGCTGGGCAGCATCTTCCCGCGCTCCAGCCGGCTGTAGACGGCGGAGAGGAGGCCGACGCGAGGACCCACCTCCGCCTGGGTCAGGCCCTGCTCCTCGCGGGCGGCGCGGCCGCGCGGCCAATGGTGATGGCCAGGTCTTCATTCATGCCCCCCTATGTACTTGGGAGGGCCAGAACAGTGAATCCATTGGGGCGAGCCCCAGAGGGGGGATTGAGCACGTCACGTGCAGGGAACGTGTGGGGATGGAGGCCGGGCTTCTGGTAGCGTGCGCGTCCCCGCTGGGAGGACGTCGCATGCGAGTGGCCCGAAGTCCCCGAGGGTGGACGCCATGAGGCCGCCGCCCGCCATCCTGCCGCCCGGGGTCGAGGTGCTGGGCTACAACGTGGAGCGCCAGCTGGGGCAGGGGGGCTTCGGCACGGTGTACCTCGCGCGCAACGCGGGGCAGCCCTTCGCCTTGAAGTTGCTGCACCTGCCGCGCGTGGGAGAGCGGGTGGAGCGCGAGGTCTCCATCCTCTTGAAGCTGCGGCACCCCAACGTCGTGGGCCTCCAGGGCTACGGCCTGTGGCCGCCGGGGGCGCCGGGCTTCGCGGTCATCGCCATGGAGTTCGTGGACGGGCGCCGGCTGGACGCGTGGGCGGACGAGGAGAACCCCACGGCGCGGCAGGTGGCTCGCGTGGTGCTGGACGTGGCGCGGGCGCTGGCGGCTTCGCACGCGGCAGGGGTGCTGCACCGGGACGTGAAGGGGGCCAACGTCATGGTGCGGGCCTCGGACGGCCTGGCCAAGCTGGTGGACTTCGGCATCGGCGACTACGAGGGCGCCCGCGGGTTGACGGTGGACATCCTGCCGCCGGGGACGCCGGAGTACCGCGCTCCGGAGGCGTGGCGGTTCTTCCGGCAGCATGCGCGCTCACCTGGAGCCCGGTACAGCGCGGGCCCTTCGGACGATTTGTGGGCGCTGGGCCTGGTCCTCTACGCGCTGCTGACGGCGCGGCAGCCCTTCGATGGGACCGACGACGCCAGCTTCATCGAGGACGTCATGACCCGCAGGCCCACGCCGCCCCACGAGGAGAATGCACGGGTGCCCCGAGCGCTGAGCGACGTGTGCATGCGCCTGCTGGAGAAGACGCCGGAGACGCGCACGCCGAGCGCCCTGGCTGCCGTGACGGAGCTGGAGCAGGTGCTGGGCGGCGCGGATGCGGCGTGGGACGTGCCGCTCTGCGATGCCTTCGGGGAGGACACCGCGACGACGGAAGGGGGCAGGGACAGCATGGACCGGTGGCTGCGTGCGCCGCTGCACCGGCCTCGCCGGGGCAAGCGGGCACCGCCGCCCGCTGCCGAAGCGGAGACGACGGCGCCCGGGACGACCGTCAAGGCGGCGCCGAAGCCGCGTCGACGCTCGCGAGCCTGGGCGATGGTGGCGCTGGCCCTGGTGCTGTTCGCGGCGGCGGCCACGCTGAGGCTTTGGACGTCGCGAGTCGCTGGAGTGGATCCCGCCCGTCAGGAAGTAGCGGCCTCTGGCAAGGCGCCTCAAGCTGACCGCGCCGCGGCTCCCACCAGGCCGGAGGCCACCGCCGCGGCCGTCGCGCCCCCCGCGACGCTCCAGGAGGACTCAGCCACCGTGACGCCGCCGCCGAAAGACACGCAGCCCCTTCAGCTCCCCTCGAAGCCCGCGAAGACGGGCATGGGCGTCATGGCCCGTGCGGTGAGCACGGCGGCGGCCTGCACCGCGCTCGCGTGCCCGGGTCCGCAGGTGCGCCCGGCTCCGCCGCCCGAGCCGTGTCCGGTGGGAGCGGTGAAGGCCATGGAGAAGCGGGGGATAGACATTGGGGACACGCATCCGGCGGTCTTCGCAGAGGGCGACCCTCAAATCATTTCCATCGGAGAGGGACCTGTTGAGGTCCAGGTCTTTGCAAACTGGGAAGGGCTTCCGGACCGCACCGTCTTGTCAGGGCGGAGCACCGTGCGTGATCGTGTCTATGCTCGCCTCACCTGGGCGACGACGCCACAGGGCGACAGTTTCCCTGTATGCCTTGAAGTCCTTGCCGAAGAGGGCCCGCGAGGGATGGCGCGAGAAGCAGGCGATGACTCCGCATCCCGGGCGCGTATCTGGACGTCGGCATATGTGAAGGCTGTTGCTCAATTCGAGTAGCGGCTCCAACGGAAAGACTGTCGAGTGCCTTCTCCATCACGGGTCGTTCTGCTGGCGCTGCTTCTCGGTGGGAGTGCGGCGGTTGCGCAACAGGAGGTTTCGGCTTCAGTACCCGGTGCACGGCGCATCGAGCTGACACCGGAGGGGACTGGGAACGTCAGTGAAGTGACGGTCAGCCCGGGGCTGTCCACCATGCTTCTCTTCGACTCGGAGTTGCAGAGGGAGGCCGTCGAGCTGGAAGGCCGACAACGCTTTTCCCTGATCGATGTGGGGCAGGCCACTCTCAGGCTCGTGCCCTCGGCGAACGCCACCCCTGGCGAACGGTTCAAACTGGTGGTGCGCTTCCGGGACGGCTCGGCGCCATCGAGCGCGGTGTTCCTGCTGAAGGTGCATCCGGCGAAAGCGGAGGCCACCATCGAGGTCTACCGGGAACAGCGGACGATGGAGTCCTATCAGCAAGAAATCCGGGATGCGCGCGCGGAGGTCTTGCGTTGTCAGGAAGAGCTGGCGCGCATGAGAGCTGAGCACAAGGCACCCGGTGGCATGCCGGGGCTCCTCGTCAATGGCGGGTTGGACCCGCACGGTGTATCCGGTCAGGCCCTGACCAAGACCGTCGCGAAAACGGCCGCCAATGAACTGGCGGTACCCTTCGTCAATAGCTACCGCTCCAGCAAGCTGGCGACAGTGGACGTCTGGGTTGATGTGAAGACTGGAACGCTGCCATGGACGGCGGAGGGGGCAACGCTCAAGGGCAGGTCCGGCGAGGCGTTGAAGATCCTTCAAGTATGGCAGTCAGAGCCAGTCCTGCCAGGAACGCGAGGGCGCGTGATCGTTGAAGCCGAGGCCCCGGCGGCGGCTGTCCAAGGGCCCTTCTCACTCAAGCTCTGGGAGGCAGACGGGCCGCGGAGCATCACGCTCGGCAACGTGACGTTCCCCTGAGCCCTCGCGTCAACAAGGGGTTCACGACATCAGCAGGCGCGCGTCCGCGGCCCGCACCGGCCGCCGGGACCGCCGCGGAAACCGGCGGCCCCGGTAGAGGGACCATTACCGCGCCGCCGGGCTGGGGCAGGTGCTGTAGCAGTCGTCGCGCTCCGGCGCGCACTGGTCCGGCGTCGGGGAGTTGCGCAGGCAGGAGGTGTAGGCGAGGTCGCACGCGTACTCGCACGGCGGCGGGCGCATGGCCTGCACCGGGCTGGCCGCCCAGGGCTGGCACTTTTCGTAGCAGACGTTGCTCTCCGCCTCGCAGGCGGCGTCCTGCTCGGGCGACGTCGACTGATTGAAGCATTCGTCATACTGGATGAAGCAGGCCCGCTCGCAGTCCCGCTGCGACCGGGCCGTCACCGCTGCGGCGGGCGCCTGGTAGGGGAAGCAGAATTCGACGCAGGAGTTGCTTTCGTCGCGGCAGGCCTGCAGTTCCTCGGGCGTCGTCGCTGATAGCTACAGGTCCGGTAGGCCGCGAGGCAGTCCCGCTCACACGGCGTCAGCGTCTGGGATTGGGATTCAACGTCCCCCGACTCCATGTCCACGCCGCCACAGCCCGCGAACAGCCCGACCGACAGCAGTCCCGCGATGATTGCCAGACGCACGCCGCGCTCCTTGAGTTGAGGATGAAGGTGCCCCGTGAGGGGCCGTGCGAAAGTGACAGGCATTGCCAGGACCGTCACCCCGGAATCGTGTGCGAGTGACAGGATTTGAACATCCCTCACGCATTGAGCAACGGGCGCTCAGGGTCATGCGCGTCCTCCCAGGGAAGCACGTCGGCCACCAGGTCCAGGTCCGGGGCATGACGCACGGACGGGCCCCGGAGCATCGCGCTCGGCAACGTGACGTTCCCCGGAGAGTTCGCGGAAACAAACGGCATGTGTGTTATTGTGAATACATGCCGACACGCCTCGTGACGTTCCTGGGCATCCTGGTCCTTTCCTCCTGCGCGAATCCTCCTGGAAACAGCGGTGGCGCTCCGGACGGGGGAGCGGGCGACTACGATCTCCCGTCCATCCCCTACACGGTGGACGCGGGCGCTCCGATCGACGCGCCCCGTGAGTCCTGGACGTTCGTGCCCGTCCCCGACGCCCACTGCGCGAACGGGACGTCCACGGGCATGGCCGTCAACCTCACGGACCGCTCCAAGCGGGTCGTCGTCTTCCTCGCGGGGGGTGGCGCGTGCTGGGAGGCCGCCGCCTGCGCGCTGGGCACGGCCACCCACATCACCGACACGATGGGCGCGGATCCGGTGCTGGCCGAGGCCCGCGCGCCGGACCTCGCGGTGCTCTTCGACCGCGAGGACGTCCGCAATCCCTTCCGCGACGCGAGCTTCGTCTACATCCCCTACTGCACGGGCGACCTCCACGCGGGCACCCGCGTCCAGACGTATGACTGGTTCGGCCCCAAGAAGGTCGAGCACGTCGGCGCCCGGAACATGGATGCGTACCTGCGCCGGCTCCAGCCGACCTTCCCCCAGGCCGACCGCGTCTGGCTCACCGGCATCAGCGCGGGCGGCTACGGGGCGACGTTCCATGCGTGGCGCGTCCAGAAGGCCCTGCCCTGGGCGCGGGTGGACGTGCTGAATGATTCGGGGCTCATCATCGACACGCAGGGGGATGGCCGCTACGGCGCGATGCGCGCGAACTGGGGCATGGAGTTCCCTCCTGGCTGCACCGGGTGCGACACGGGCCTGTCGGCGGTGCTGGGCGCATCCGCGCGGCTGCTCACCACGCCCCGGCGCTACGGGATGCTCGGGTACCTCCAGGACGGCACCATCTCCCTCTACTTCGGACTGGAGGGCGCACAGGTGCAGTCCGGCCTGGAGGCGGCCCGCGCTTCCGCGGCGCCGAACGTGAAGACCTTCTACCTGCCGGGCAACGCTCACGTGCTCCTGGCCCACCCGGACACCGCCAACGGCGAGGGACCCACCGTGCGAGGGTGGATCCAGCAGTTCGCGGCGGAGGATCCCGCCTGGGACCACGCCGGCCCCTGAGCTCAGGGGCCTGCCGCGGTCGGCCGGCCAGAAAGGGGCAGTTGAAACCTCTTCTGGCTGACGACCTCGATCTCCGGCGCCCGGGACTTGAGCTGTTCGAGCAGCTCCGCGTGCAGCTTCTTCCTGACGCTCTGGGGCTTGAGGAAGAGCCTTCTCGGGCTCAGGAACCGGATGAAGTCCACCAGCGGAGTCGCCTGTTCTTTCGGAACATCGGCATCCAGGATCAGCAGCTCCAGCCTGGGGACGGCTGACGTGGTGTAGTCGGCATTGCAGGCGGAGCCGTTCGCGACAAGAAGGTGCTTCTCCCCGACCGTGATCAGGACGCCCGACTTCTGCGCGGGGAAGAGCGGCTTCTGGGTGAACTCAAGCAGGCGGAGGGTGACGCCTTCTCTGACAATCGTGTGCTGGGGGTGGAGCCAATGGAGCTTGCCCGCCAGGCTCGAATAGAACTCCTTCTGGCCCGGAAACCGGCATCGCCCCGCCCTGGCATCGTCGATGCGTTGCTCGAGATGTTGCTTGAATGAGCGGGAGCACCAGAGCTCCGCGGACGGTTTTCGAAGAAGCTTGATCCCGTTCTCCAGCTCATAGGCCTCTCCGCTCAGCTGTGCCGGGTCATGCTTTTGCGTCAGCGCTCCCCCTCGAGAATGAAGATGGTGTCCGCGTCGGCCTCCTCGCGCTCATCTTCTTCCGTCATCGGGTTGAAGCAATAGACCTGGCCGTCAAGCTCCAGCCGCAAGTTGTTGTCAGGAATCACCGTGATGGAGGCTGTCGGCATGGCTGTCTTCCTGGGCGCAGGGAGCGCGTGGGTGACTGGAATGAAGTCTTCGAGACCATTCGAGCGACCTGCCGCGTCCCGGGTCAAGTCGAGCGCGGCGTCTCGTCCGGGAGGCCGGGAGTGGCACCGGGGCCCGTGACGTCCTTGAACTTCACGCCGGAGATGCCCGCGCGCTCCAGTGCCTCCTTGAGCTCCTCGGACACGATCAAGGCCACCGTCCAGCCCCAGGTTCGGAATACCTTGGCCTCTCCCACCTTCGCCGTGTCGATGCGCATTCCGGACACCGAGGAATACGTCCCTACCTTTTCGGGCATCCCGTCCTCCGGGGTCCAGTAGCGCACTTCCTCGCACGTAGCGTCGTCAATGCATTTCACCCGCCGGGTGGCGTTGAGGATGAAGTGCTGAGCGGGCTGGGAGTCGATCTCCACCGGGATGAGTTGCACGTCGTCGGGCGCCAACTCGGTGAAGAGGGAGGCCACCCGGGCATGGACGACAGGGATGCTGAATGCCGCGTGGGAGTAGTCGAGCGGCGTGCCGGAGATCTTGATGGGGATCCTGATGTGCCCGTCCGGGTGTGCCCGCTGCCCGATCCTGAACTGCCACGGGTCCTCGAGCTTCCGGCCCTCCTGATCGAGCGGATGTCCCAACTCCCACCGGCCGGAGAGGTACACATCGTCAGTCAACTTGAAGAACCGCTTCTGCATGAGGTCATCCTTCATTCGGTTCGGGTCACCAACCGGTTGAGCCTGGTCCCCTGTTCCGAGAGCTCGCGCGCCAGCACCTGAAGGATCTTCGTCAGCGCCTCCCGGCAACGCTCAATGCTCTTGCAGGTCTCGGGAGTCCATCGTCGACGCAAGGTCGAGCAATACAAGAAATAGCTGTTGAGCAGGTGTCCCACTCACAAGGCACCTCTCGGCGTGCTGAGCGCGGTCTACTTGTCCAGACGCCAATTCATCACCGGATCAGAATCGCCGACCGGAAGGTAGCGACGGATGCGCTGCCGCGGGCGCGAATGGAGCGCGAGCCATGGTCGTGAAGTAGGCTCCGCCCCCGCCATGCAGCTCGCCATCCCCCATGCCCCCCGCGCTGTCCGACTCGCCCAGGTGCCCGGGGCGGTGGCTCGGCTGGTGCGTGGGGTGGTGCTGGGCGTGGCGGTCATCGCCGTGCTGGGCCTGGGCGCCGGCTACCTGGGGCGCTACTTCGTGGAGGAGCAGCGCTTCACGTCCCGCGCGGAGCTGGTGGACGCGCTGGTGGGCGCGAGCCACGCGCCGCCCCTGAACCAGCGCGAGGACGCGGAGGGCACGCTGGACGTCCTCTACACGTTCGCGGGCGAGGAGCACTCCGTGTCGGGGGTGCGCACGGACGCGGACCACGCGGCGGGCCTGGGCCACGGCGCCCGGGTGCAGCTGCTGGTGGATCCCTCCCAGCCGGGACGTCCTCGCGAGGCGAC
>NZ_JBKGHJ010000276.1:0-11259 GCF_046520365.1 Corallococcus sp. 4LFB | reverse complement strand
CGGCGGAGCGATGGCGGCGGGCGCGGACTGCACCTGCGACGCGGGCGCGCCGTCCCCCCACAGCTCACGGGGGAACGCGTCCCGCACCTCCGGGAAGCGCCACGGGAAGGCGAACTGCAGACCATCGCTGGAGACCTGGAGCTTGCCCTGGATGGAGCCGCTGTCGATGAGCAGCTCGATGGTCGGACCCGTCAGGGGCCCCCACGTGGTGCCCCGATCGTTCCGCACCCAGTACTGCCGGACCTCGCCCTCCGCCATGTGCCGTCCTGCTCTCATTCCCTCTGGTGCCGGGAAGCCGAAATTTTATCGCCGCCCGCGCCCGCCTCCAAGCGGACGACGTCCCCGCGAGCGGGCGGGCAGGCGTTTCAGGGCGTGGCGCCCTCGATGGCCGCCAGCCCCACGCTGGCGAGGCAGGCCGCGTCGGCCTGCTGCTCGGCGGGCGGGTCGAAGCAGTACACCTCGCTGTCGAAGACCTTGCACATGCCCGCCGGAGTCCCCGAGCACGCCACCTTGCCGTAGGCCGTGGTGCAGTTGTAGCCGCACACCGGGCCCGTCTCGCTCAGCTTGCACTGGGGCGCTGGCAGGCCCTTGCCCCACGCGCAGAGCGCCCCGGGCGACGGGTCGAAGCAGGTGACGTGGCCGTTCTGCGCCTTGCACACGCCCATGGGCGTCTTCGCGCACCGCACGCCTTCGGAGGCGTTCACGCAGTTGAAGCCGCACGCCATCTGCACGCCGTTGCTGACGCACTGCGCGCGCGGCACCTGCCGGCCGAACACCGCGAACACCGCGGCGGGCGGGTCGAAGCACGTCACGTTGCCGCCCTGGCTGCGGCACACGCCCATGGGCGTCTTCGCGCACTGCACCTTGCCGAAGTCGGTGGCGCACCCGTAGCCGCAGCCCACCACCCCGTCGATGGTCTTGCACTCCGGCTCCGGCAGCGCGGAGCCAAAGGCCTTCACCACGTAGGCGGGCGGGTCGAAGCAGACGGCCTGCCCGTCGATGACGGTGCACTTGCCCTGGAGCGTCTGGGCGCACCGCACGCGCTGTCCATCCGACTTGCACGCATAGCCACAGGACACGTGCCCGTCGATGGAGCGGCACGTGGCGGTGGTCGCGTCGGGCTGCGAGGGCGGCGCGGCGAGCGTCAACGCCAGCACGGTCATCAGGGTCGCGAGCATGGACCCCATTGACCCCCAAGCTTCAGCGCGACGCAAGCAACCGGCCGGGACGGCGCGCCGTCCGGGTGATAAGCGGGCGCCACCCGCGGCGAGGAGGCGGGCCCCACCGTGGACCTGGACGTCAGCGCGTTGAAGCTGGTGCTGCTGTGTGTCGCCGCGCTGAGCGCGGGCTTCGTGGACGCCATCGCGGGAGGCGGCGGGCTCATCACCCTGCCGGCGCTGCTGACGGCGGGCCTGCCCGCGCACGTGGCGCTGGGCACCAACAAGGGGCAGTCCGTGTTCGGCTCGGGCGCGGCGCTGGTGCGCTTCGCGCGCGCGGGGCTCGTGGACTGGAAGCTGGCCAAGGTGGCGTTCCCCTTCGGCCTGATGGGCGCGTTCGGCGGCGCGGCGCTGGTGCTGCTGCTCAAGCCGGAGGTGCTCAAGCCGCTGGTGCTGGTGCTGCTCATCGCGGTGGCGGTGTTCCTCGCCTTCCGCCGCGCGCCGCCGAGGCGGGACGGCGTGGAGCCCTCGCCCCGGCCGCGCGCGCAGGCCATCGGCGCGCTCATCGCGCTCTGCATCGGCACCTATGACGGCTTCTTCGGCCCGGGCACCGGCACGTTCCTCATCGTGGCGTTCTCTTCGCTCCTGGGCCACGGGCTGGCGCGCGCGTCCGCGGACGCGAAGGTGGTGAACTTCGCCTCCAACCTGGCGTCGGTGACGCTCTTCGCGCTCCGGGGCGTCGTGCTGTGGAAGGTGGCGCTGCCCATGGCCGCGGCGCAGTTCACCGGCGCGTGGCTGGGCGCGCACATGGCGGTGAAGGGCGGCGACAAGCTGGTGCGCGTCGTGGTGCTGGGCGTGGTGGCCGCGCTGGTGCTGAAGCTGGGGCGCGACGTGTGGCTGGGCTGGGCGGCCTGAGGCAGGCGCGCCCACCCCCGGCCCTCAGCCGATGTGCACCAGCAGCGCCAGGCCCCGCTTCGCCACGGCGGCGGTGAACTTCTGGAGCTCCACGAAGTAGGAGAGCAGCTCCTCCAGCGGATCCACGTCCTCCGCCGGCTCCTCCTCGTCCCAGGTGCCGGGGTAGATGTCCTCCGCCTGGAGCCGCGCCGGGTCGAAGCGCTGGCGCAGGTCCTCCACGGAGGTCTTCTTCAGCGCCTCCGCCAGCGCCTTCACGGAAGCCGCGTCGAACACGCGCGCGGTGCCTTCATCCGACGGGATGTCGCCCACGTCCTCGCCGCCGCGCACCAGGAAGTCCAGGGGCGGCGTCCCCTCCCACGCGGTGCCGGTGAGCAGGTACTGGAGGCCGTGCCACGCCTCGCCGATGTCCAGCTCCAGGAACGCCGCGCCCTTCGCGTCGCCGAAGTCCTCCTCGTCCTCCAGGAAGGGCTCCAGCGACTCCGGCGCCTCCTGCAAGGCCTGGCGCTGCGTCTCGGTGGTGCTGCGCAGCGTGCAGAGCATCTCCATGGGGCGGCCTACTCCACGACGACGAGCTTGGCGTTGTTCTCCACGGCGGTGCCTTCCCTGGCGAACACCTCCGTGACCTTGCCGGCCTTGGGGCTCTTGAGCTCGTTCTCCATCTTCATGGCCTCCACGACCACGAGCCCCTGGCCTTCCGTCACCTCGTCGCCCGGCTTGACCAGCACCTTCACCACCTTGCCGGGCATGGGCGCGAGGATGAGCTGGCGGCCCTCCACGGAGAAGCTGCCCGCGGCCGCGCGCATGCGCAGCTTGCGCTCATCCGCCACGTCGGTGCGGTTCACCTGCCCGCGCACCAGCGTGCCAATCTCGTCGCCGTTCTCCTCGAACTCGACGTTGTACGACTGGCCGTCCACCAGGAGCGACAGCGTGCCCTGGTCCACGGAGAGCGCGTCCACGTGGTATTCCTTGCCGTTCACCGTGAGCCGGTAGCGGTCCTGACCCAGTGACTCCAGGTCCACCGGCACCGACTCCTTCTGACCCTGCTGCTTCGTGAAGTAACGCATGGAGGAAAGGTCCTTCCTTGGGCTTGGGCAGGAAGTGGATCAGCGGCGGCGGCTCTTGAGCGCCAGGCGCCACGGGCTGATGCGGCCGCTGGCGTCACCGCCACCGCTGCGCGACGGGAGCGTCTTCGCGCGCTTCTGGTCGCGCTGGAAGGCGTGCAGCGTGCTCGCGAGCAGCGCCACCTCGCTGAGCTTGGGGTCCTCCTCGCCCAAGAGCGCCGTGTGCTGGCGGGTGAGGAAGCTGGTGTCGTAGTCCCCGCCCACGAACTCCGGGTGGGACAGGATGCCGTGCAGGTAGCGGATGTTGGTGGTGATGCCCTTCACCACGTACTCGGACAGCGCGCGCTTCGCCCGCGCGATGGCCTCCTCGCGCGTGGCGCCCCACACGGACAGCTTGGAAATCATGGGGTCGTAGAAGTTGGGCACCGTGAAGCCCGCGAACACGCCCGAGTCGTCGCGCACGTTCGGGCCGCTCGGCACGCGCAGCGCGTGGATCTTCCCGGGGCTGGGCATGAAGTTGCGCGCGGGGTCCTCCGCGTACACGCGCACTTCGATGGCGTGGCCGCGCGGCGGGGGCGCCTCGAAGAGGGGGAGCTTCTCTCCCTCCGCGGCGCGGATCTGCATGGCCACCAGGTCCAGGCCCGTGACCCACTCCGTCACCGGGTGCTCCACCTGGAGGCGGGTGTTCATCTCCAGGAAGTAGAAGTTGCGGTGCACGTCCACCAGGAACTCCACCGTCCCGGCGCCCACGTAGTTGACGGCCTTGGCCGCCTTCACCGCGACCTCGCCCATCTTCGCGCGCATCTCCGCCGTGAGGATGGGGCTGGGCGTCTCCTCCACCACCTTCTGGTGACGGCGCTGCGCGGAGCACTCGCGCTCGTTCAGGTGGATGGTGTTGCCGTACTGGTCGGCGAAGACCTGGATCTCCACGTGGTGGGGCTTCTCCAGGTACTTCTCGATGTAGACCGCGTCGTTGCCGAACGAGCTCATCGCCTCGCTCTTGGCGGAGCGCCACGCGGAGTCGAAGTCGGCCATGCCCTCCACGCGGCGCATGCCCTTGCCGCCGCCGCCGCCGGCGGCCTTGAGCATGATGGGGAAGCCGATCTTCTGCGCGTACTCGCGGGCCTCCTCGATGGTGGCGATGGGCTCCGTGGTGCCGGGGACGACGGGCACGCCCGCCTTGATCATGTTCGCGCGGGCGCGGGTCTTCTCACCCATGGCGTCCATGGCGGCGGCCGGCGGACCGATGAAGGTGATGCCGGCCTTCTCGCAGGCGCGCACGAAGGACGCGTTCTCCGACAGGAAGCCGTAGCCGGGGTGGATGGCGTCCGCGCCGGACTGCTTCGCGACCTCCAGGATGCGCTCCTGCACGAGGTAGCTCTCGCGCGAGGGCGGGGGGCCGACGAAGAAGGCCTGGTCGGCCGTGCGCACGTGCAGGGCGGAGCGGTCTGCTTCGGAGTACACCGCCACGGTGGCGATGCCGAGGTCCTTGCAGGTGCGCATCACCCGGATGGCGATCTCGCCGCGGTTGGCGACGAGCACTTTGCGGATCTTGGGCATGGGCGCCCGTCTAGCATGGGGCGCCCGGGATTGCCTGCCCCTACTTGCGCAGGTTCAGGTACTCATCCATCAGCTGCTTCGCCTGGGCGAGCTTCGCTTCCACGAAGCGGTCGTCCTCGTCCGGCTCCGGGGGCGTGGCGGGGTGCGCGGGGGCCTCCACGGGCTTGCCGTCCGGCCCGAAGTCCACCGCGGCGGCCAGCAGGTTGCGCGCCGCATTCCCGCTGAAGAGGCGGGCCAGGGCCGTCGTCTCCACGTCCAGCCAGCGCGCGGCCTGGCGCAGGACGTCCAGGTACTCGCCTTCCATGGCGCGCGGCGGGCGGCTGGGGGCGGCCATGCAGACGCGCGCGTAGCTGTGCTCCCGGTCCACGTACATGCCCATGGAGCGGTCGCGGAAGTCCTTGGAGAGGGCCTGCGTCATCGCGTCCAGGTGCTCCTCGGGGGAGGACACCTTGCCGGACGTCTTGCCGGAGACCAGGGGAATCTCCGCCACGTGCCAGCCACAGTCGGCCAGGGCTTCCGGACGGGACTCCACCCACTTGACCTCCGGAGTGGGCAGGTCCAGCCCCTCGCACACGCCTTTCAGCGTCTGACGCAGGGCGGTGAGGTTACCTTCGACGTCAGAGAGGAACAGGACGAGTCGGCGCTGCTGGGACACGTGGGGGGCTCCTTGAGTGGCCCCGTGAAAGCCCCGGCGTTACCTCAGAATTTCCGGAAGTAGCGACGCCCGCCTGCCCCCCTGGCGACGGGAGGCGTGCGGGCGGGCCCGGGACTACTTCTACAGCGGGATGTTGCCGTGCTTGCGGGGCGGGTTCTCCTGCCGCTTGTCCTTGAGCATCTCCAGCGCGCGGATGACCTTGGCGCGGGTCTCCTCCGGGCGGATGACCTCGTCGATGTAGCCCAGCTCCGCCGCCTTGAACGGGTTGGCGAACTTCTCGCGGTAGTCGTCCGTGAGCTTCTTGCGCTCGGCGTTGGCGTCCTGGGCCTTGAGCAGCTCGTTGCGGAAGATGATGTTCACCGCGCCCTCCGGGCCCATCACCGCGATTTCGGCGGTGGGGTAGGCGTAGTTGATGTCCGCGCGGATGTGCTTGGACGCCATCACGTCGTACGCGCCGCCGTAGGCCTTGCGGGTGATGAGGGTGATTTTCGGGACGGTGGCTTCCGCGTACGCGTAGAGCAGCTTGGCGCCGTGGGTGATGATGCCGCCCCACTCCTGGTCGGTGCCGGGGAGGAAGCCGGGCACGTCCACCAGGGTGAGCAGGGGGATGTTGAAGCAGTCGCAGAAGCGCACGAAGCGCGCGGCCTTCACGCTGGCGTCGATGTCCAGGCAGCCGGCGAGCACCGCGGGCTGGTTGGCGACGATGCCCACGCTCTTGCCGTTCATGCGCGCGAAGCCGACGACGATGTTCTTCGCGAAGTGCTCCTGCACCTCGAAGAAGTGCTTGGAGTCCACGATGGCGCGGATGATCTCCTTGATGTCGTAGGGCTTGTTCGGGTTCGCCGGGACGATGGTCTTCAGCGACTCCTCGGCGCGGAACGGGTCGTCCTCGCACGGCTGCGACGGCGGGTCCTCCTGGTTGTTGGAGGGCAGGAACGAGAGCAGCTCGCGCGTCATCGCGATGGCGGCCTGCTCGTTCTCCGCGGCGAAGTGGGCCACGCCGGACTTCTGGTTGTGCGTGAGCGCGCCGCCCAGGTCCTCCTTGGAGACCTCCTCATGCGTCACCGTCTTGATGACGTCCGGGCCGGTGATGAACATGTACGACGTGTCCTTCACCATCATGATGAAGTCCGTGATGGCGGGCGAGTACACCGCGCCGCCCGCGCACGGCCCCAGGATGAGCGAAATCTGGGGGACGACGCCGGACGCCAGCGTGTTGCGCAGGAAGATGTCCGCGTAGCCGGCGAGGCTCTCCACGCCTTCCTGGATGCGCGCGCCGCCGGAGTCGTTGAGCCCGATGACCGGCGCGCCCACGCGGGTGGCCAGGTCCATGATCTTGCAGATCTTCTGGGCGTAGGCGCCGGAGAGCGAGCCGCCGAAGACGGTGAAGTCCTGGGCGAACACGAAGACCTGGCGGCCCTCCACCGTGCCGTAGCCGGTGACGACGCCGTCGCCCAGGATCTTCTTGTCGCCCATGCCGAAGTCGTGGCTGCGGTGGGTGACGAACTTGTCCAGCTCGCTGAAGGAGCCGGGGTCGAGGAGCAGGTCGATGCGCTCGCGGGCCGTGAGCTTGCCGGCCTCGTGCTGCTTGGCGATGCGGTCGGCGCCGCCGCCCTGCTCGGCCTGCTGCTCCATCTGCTGGAGCCGTGCGCGCAAGGGATCGTTCTCGGGGGTCGTGGCCATGGGACGGCGCTCTAACACGATTGGAAGTCGGTGGCAGCGCTTCCCTTGCCTCTGGAGGGGGGGACGGACGGCCATGCCCCGTGTGCACGCGGCGGGGACGGGACGGAAGTTCAGGATTTCCGACACCGCGTCCGGGGCCGGTGCGGGGGACCAGGGAGGCTGGCGATGCGTGCGAGGCCGGGGACACTGCGGGTGGGAGCGTTCCGGGGGGTGCCCATCCGGGTCCATTTCTCCCTGCTGGTGGCGCTGCCGCTGCTGGCGCTGTCGTTCAGCGCGGCGCTCCAGCAGGCGGCGGAGACGGCGGACGTGCCACCGGCGGCGCTGGGTGGGCACCCGTGGGCGTGGGGGCTGGCGGTGGCGGTGGGGCTGTTCCTGTCCGTGCTGCTGCACGAGATGGCGCACACCTTCTACGCGCTCCGGCATGGCGGCGAGGTGCACGGCATCACGCTGATGATCGTCGGGGGCGTGTCGGAGCTGGCGGAGGTGCCCAAGCGTCCCCGGGACGAGGCCCTGATGGCGCTGGTGGGGCCGCTGACGAGCCTGGGCCTGGCGGCGCTCCTGGGCGCGCTGACGTGGGGGGTGCACGGCCTGGGGTTGTTCCAGGTGCAGTTCGCGCTCTTCACGCTGGCGATGCTCAACGCGGTGCTGGGGGTGTTCAACCTGCTGCCGGCGTTCCCCATGGACGGGGGGCGCATCGTGCGCGCGGCGCTGACGCCCCGGCTGGGGATGGTGCGGGCGACGAAGGTGGCGGCGGGGCTGGGGCGGGTGTTCGCGGTGGCGTTCGGCGTGTGGGGCCTGGTGACGCTGAACCCGTTCACGCTGGTGGTGGCCTTCTTCGTGTTGATGGGCGCGGAAGGGGAGTCGCGGCAGGTGCGGATGAAGGCGCTGCTGGAGCGTGAGCGGGTGGAGGCGCTGATGACGCCCCGGCTGGTGGGCGTGGACCTGGACCTGTCGATGCAGGACGCGCACTGGGCCATGAGGCGCGAGCACCTGAGCATGCTGCCGGTGACGAGCTCGGGGCGGCCGGTGGGGCACGTGACGTGGGCGGCGGTGCAGGCGGTGCCGGAGGAGCAGCGCGAGGGCTACATGGTGCGCGACGCGATGGAGGACGGGGTGGTGGCGGAGCTCTCCGAGGACGGGTGGACGGCGCTCAGGAAGATGGCGGAGGCGCGCGTGCCGCTGGTGGCGGTGGTGGACGAGGAGGGGCTGCTCGCGGGGACGCTGGACTGGAATGACCTCCAGCGGGGCATCACGCGGGCGGAGGAGGCGGAGCGCAACGGGTCGCGGACGGGGTGGCCGCGCGAGCGGACCGTGTAGGTTGGATGGAGGACGTCCGCCCTGCCAAGTGGGGCCCTCCATGTCCTCTTCGCTGTCACTCAAATGCGGCCTGCTGCTCGGCGGTTTCTTCCTGCTCGCGGCGTCTTCCGGATGCACCAGCAGCGGTGTGTCGTTGCGTCCGGATGGCACTCCGGGACCGCAGGAGTGCTCGGAGGAAGCCAAGCGGACGATGCGGGCCTTGAAGCTGCGTGTGGGCGATGCGCAGTTGGTGGAGCTTGACGCGAACCCGATTGGCTCACGGCGTCCCACGCTCTACGACGGGCCCATTGAAAGCATCCTGGAGGATGACTTTGGAACGCTGGAGGCGACGACCCGCTTGTATGGGCAGGTCTGGACGAGCGGTCCGCAGGTCGTCATCCGGTACTACGAGGCCCACCCACCGGACAGCGAGAAGTTCCCCATCTGCGCGGTGGCACGGCTCAGCCAGGACCAGATGCGGAAGAGTCCGGACTCGAAGCCCGGGATGGCGATTCTCGAAGGCTCCACCGCGGCGGCCTACGTCGTTGATGCGTTCCGGTAGCCTGGAGCGCCCCATGGGCCCGCTCACGGACGGCGCGACGTGCGGCACCACGGGTGAGCGCCGCGAGCTGCTGGGCATGCAGGTGGAACTGGTGCGCAAGTAGGCGCGCAGGCCGGGAGCCCGTGCTCGCCGAGGGGGCCGAGGCATTCAAGCCAAGGTTGGGCCGCCCATCATGCGCCGTAGGAAGCGTCCGAGCCGGAATTGGTACGCTGGCGCAGGGCCGGTCCAGACACCCGAGCGAAGAGGACACCTTGGTCTACGACGTGATCATCGCGGGGGCCGGCCCGGTCGGCCTGTTCCTGGCCTGCGAGCTGCGGCTCGCGAAGCGCTCCGTGCTGGTGCTTGAACGCCTGGAGGATCCGAACTCACCCCTGAAGCGGTTCCCGTTCGGAAGGCGAGGCCTCTGGGGTCCGAGCATCGAAGCGTTCCACCGGCGCGGATTGCTGGAGCAGCTCGCGCCGCGAACCGGAGCCAACCTTCGCGGGCCGGCGGGCCACTTCGCGGGCATCCCGTTCGACTTCAGCCACATCGATTCGTCGCGGTGGACGTACCGGCTCCCGGGGCCGGCCGACACCCAGTTCGGGAGCGAAATGGAGCAGCTCGAGCGCGTCCTCGCCGCTCACGCGCTCGCCCTCGGGGTTGAGATCCAGCGAGGCCAGGAGGTCGAAGGCTTCGAGGCCTCGGAAGATGAAGTCACCGTCCGTGCCGGCGGGAAGAGTGTTCTCGCGCGCTGGCTCGTGGGGTGCGACGGCGGTCGCAGCATCGTCCGCAAGCAGGGGGGCTTCGAGTTCGTCGGGACCGAGCCTGAGTTCACGGGGTACTCGGTCCAGGTGGAGGTCGCGGATCCGGAGAAGCTCCGG
The DNA here is from genome assembly GCF_046520365.1 of Corallococcus sp. 4LFB. Lineage (NCBI taxonomy): Bacteria > Pseudomonadati > Myxococcota > Myxococcia > Myxococcales > Myxococcaceae > Corallococcus > Corallococcus sp. 4LFB. Next base: position 1,510 of record NZ_JBKGHJ010000276.1, on the reverse strand, counting down.
CCGGGCCGTCATTACACGCCGACCGGCATGTACACCCAGGGGCAGCCCGGGGTGATCGCGATGGCCGACTTCGACGGCGGCGCGTTCCATCGCACCCAACCCATCACGCTCGAGCACGTGCAGGCGGTCCTGCGGCGCGTGTCCTGCACGGACGTGACCCTCAAGGCGTTGCATGTGGCCACGACCTGGACCGACCGCGCGTATCAGGCAACGACCTACCGCAAGGGACGGGTGCTGCTGGCGGGCGACGCCGCGCACATTCATTCGCCGCTGGGCGGCCAGGGCTTGAACCTGGGACTTGGCGACGCGATGAACCTGGGGTGGAAGCTCGCCGCGACCCTCCGGGGGGATGCCCCCGAGGGTCTGCTCGACAGTTACACCTCGGAGCGGCACCCGGTCGGGGCGCGCATCCTCGATTGGTCGCGGGCCCAGGTCGCGTTGATGCGACCCAGCCCCGCTTCCCGCGCGCTCGAAGCCATCCTCCGCGACCTCATCGACACGCGCGACGGCGCGACCTACTTCGCTGAAGGTGTCTGGGGGGTGTCCCTCCGCTACGACCTTGGCGGGGAGCACCCGTTGGTGGGCCGCAGTTGCCCGGACTTCGAGCTGGAGGACGGAACGAGGCTCGGCGCACTGCTCCGGGATGGACGCGGTGTGCTGTTGGACTTCGGCCGACAGGCGTCGCTCCAGGCGCTGGATGGCCGTTGGGGCGAACAGGTCCGGTACGTGGCTGCCGACGCCAGGGAGCGCCGTGGAGTGAGCGCGCTGCTCGTGCGGCCGGACGGGTTCGTGGCCTGGGCGAGCGATACGACTCCCCAACCTGAAGAAGTCACTCGCGCTGCGGCGAGGTGGTTCGCGAGCCGCGGCTGAGAAGCAGCACGGTCCTTCAGTTCTTCTCCGGCAGCGACCAGTTCAGCTGGAAGCGGTGCGAGCCATTGGGCGCGCTGTCCAGCCAGCCGGTGATGCTGTCGCTCTTGGCGAGCAGGGGGCCCAGCTCCGTGCTCGCGCCGAAGAACGCGGCCAGCTGCGGGTCTCCCATCACGTCCATCAGCGACACCTGGGACAGGCCCCGCGCCACCTTCTTCGGATCCAACGTGAACTCCACCGCGCGCTTCAGCGGCCCGCCCTTCTCCGGCAGCGACGCGAGCATCGCCTGCGTCACCGTGGAGTCGTTGCCGAACACCAGTTGCTTGCCCTTGAGCCGCACGTAGACGCTGCCGCCCCGGGCCTCCATCGCGTAGCCGTCCTCCAGCGCCTTCGCGCCGGGGAACTTCGCCAGCGGGGCCAGCGCAGCCTTCACCGCCGCCGCGTCCGTCACCTCCGCCGCCAGCGCCTGCTTCGCCGCGAAGAAGCGCACCTCCGGCTTGCGCAGCGACCCCCTCACCGCCACCGAGTCCACCCCGAACAACACCTGCCCCGTCATCTGCTTCGCCAGCGCGTCCGTCACGGCCTTCACGTCCGCCGCGGGGCACGCGGGACACACCGACCGCACCGCGCCCGCCACGGACTC
>NZ_JBKGHJ010000275.1:0-11267 GCF_046520365.1 Corallococcus sp. 4LFB | reverse complement strand
CCGGCGAAGAAGGCCTTCACGAGCCCCAGGTAGCCCGCCGGGTCCGTCAGCCCCACCAGCCGCCCCAGCCCCAGCAGCCCCGCCACCAGCGCCGGCAGGGCCCAGTTCCGGGCCCCTTCCACGAACTCCCAGGCGACCAGGCCGTAGCCGTAGACCAGGCGGTGGGCGGGCTCCAGGCTCTGGTAGACCTCGTCCGGCCAGTAGATGCCGTCGTCGTGCAGCGCCCGGTACAGGCGGAAGGCCGCGCCCAGGCCCAGCGCGCCCGCCAGCAGCAGCAGGCCCAGCCGGCGCTCGAACGGAGCTTCGGGGGCGGCTTCGGTGGGAGTCCCACGGGACGCTTCCGTTGGGACTCCGACCCGCGCTCCGGACCGGGGCTCGGTGGCGGCTGTAGGGGAGGCGGGGGGGACGGCGGACACGGTGCGGTTCACCTCCGGAGGCCGGTGGGTGATATCCACGTCCTGACGATGAAATCCATTCGCATCTCCCAGCTCCTCGAGGACCAGGGCCACGACCTGCGGTTGACCCTGATGGCGGGCACCCAGGGGCTGAAGCGCACGGTGGACTCCTCGCGCATCCAGAAGCCCGGGCTGGCGCTGGCGGGCTTCACCGAGCACCTCCACCCGCACCGCGTCCAGGTCTTCGGCAACACTGAAATCTCCTACCTGGCCACCCTGCCGGAGGACGCGCAGCGCGCCTCGCTGGCGAAGCTCTTCGGCGAGGAGGACCTGGCGTGCGTCGTGGTCACCAAGGCGCTGGACGTGCCGCGCGCGCTGGTGGACGCCTGCGAGGCGGCGGGCCTGGCGCTGATGAAGACGCCGCTGCTCTCCAGCGAGTTCATCCAGCGGGTGCAGAGCTTCCTGGAGGACGCGCTCACGGAGTCCAGCAGCCTGCACGGCGTGCTGATGGACGTCTTCGGCGTGGGCATCCTGCTGCTGGGCAAGAGCGGCATCGGCAAGAGTGAAATCGCCCTGGACCTGGTGATGCGGGGCCACCGGCTGGTGGCGGACGACATCGTGGACGTCACCCGGAGGAAGGGGGCCGTCTACGGCGCGGGCAACCCGGTCATCAAGCACCACATGGAGATCCGCGGCCTGGGCATCATCAACATCAAGGACCTCTTCGGAGTGTCCGCCGTCCGGGAGCAGAAGAAGATTGAGCTTGTGATTGAGCTGCAGGAGTGGGATCCGCACCAGGAGTACGACCGCCTGGGCGTGGAGGACAAGCACCTGCAGATCGTCGGCGTGGACATCCCCTTGTCGGTCGTGCCGGTGCGTCCTGGACGCAACATGGCCACCATCGTGGAGGTGGCCGCGCGCAACCAACTGTTGAAGCTTCAGGGCCACCATTCGGCGCGAGAGTTCGCCGAGCGACTCAATCGAGCCATCGCCCAGGGGGCGATGCGCCGCACCTTGGGAGAAGAGGTCGAGTGACCGCCCCCGCGAAGCAGATCATCGTCATCACCGGCATGTCAGGTTCCGGAAAGTCCACCGCCATCCGGGCGCTGGAGGACGCCGGGTTCTTCTGCATCGACAACCTGCCGGTGCTCCTCCTGCCCAAGCTCACGGAGCTGGCCGGTGGAGGCAACATCGAGCGCATGGCGCTGGTGGTGGACGTGCGCGAGGGCGTCTTCCTCAAGGACGCCCCCCGCGTGCTGGATGAGGTGCGCCGCGCGGGCCACCAGGTGGACGTGCTCTTCCTGGACTCCAGCGACGACAGCCTCCTGCGCCGCTTCAGCGAGACGCGCCGCCGCCACCCGCTGGCCCCGGACGGGACCGTGGCGGAGGGCATCCACGCGGAGCGCGAGGCGCTGAGGGACCTGCGCGAGCTGGCGGATCAGGTCATCGACTCGTCGGCGCTCAACGTGCACGACCTGAAGCGCATGGTGCAGGGGCGCTTCAGCCCGGAGCCCACGACGGGCCCCAGCCTGTCCATCATGTCCTTCGGCTACCGGTACGGCGTGCCGCCGCAGGCGGACCTCGTGTTCGACGTGCGCTTCCTGCCGAACCCGTACTTCGTGCCGGAGCTCAAGGGGCTCACGGGCAAGAACCCGAAGGTGGCCGGGTACGTGCTGGAGCGGGAGGAGACGCAAGCGTTCCTGGACAAGGTCGTGGACCTCTGCCGCTTCCTGTTCCCCCGCTACCAGAAGGAGGGGAAGGCGTACCTCACGGTGGCGCTGGGGTGCACGGGCGGCAAGCACCGCTCGGTGGCGCTGGCGGCGGAGATGGTGCGCCGGCTGTCCACGGACTACGGCCGCGTGCAGCTGTGGGACCGGGACATCGAGAAGGAGTAGCCGCCCTCCGGAGCCGCCCGGTCAGTGCCGGGTGTCCGTGACGGGCGTGAAGCGCGCGCCGGTGACGCCCTCCTTCTCCAGGGCCTCCTTCACGACCTCGGAGACGACGAGGGTGACGGGCCAGCCCCAGGGGCGGAACACGCGGGCGCGGCCCACCTGGACGGGGTCGATTCGCAGGCCGCGGACGGAGCGGTACTGGCCCACGCGCGCGGGGAGGCCGTCGCCGGGGCCGTAGTGGAGGAGCTCCAGGCAGGCGGCTTCGTCCACGCAGCGGATGAGGCGCGTGGCGACGACGAGGAAGTACGGCTCCGGCTGGCCCTCGATGTCCACGGGGAGCAGCTGCACGTCCTCCGGGGCCAGGCGCGCGAACACGGCGGCGACGCGCGGGTGCACCACGGGGGTGAGGCCGGCGCCGGCGAGGCTGAAGTCCAGCGGGGCGGCCTTCGCCTCGTTGGGGATGTGGAGGGGGCCGGGCGGGTCCACGGGGCGGCCGGCGGTGAACATCCACACGTCGCCCACCACCTTGTCCTCCAGGTCCAGCGGGTCGCCGGGTTCCCAGCGGCCGGGGGCGCGGAAGTCGTCGTGCAGGTCGTAGAAGCGGGTGGTGGTGACGCTGCCGCGGCGAGCCTTCTTCCGGTTGCCGGCGTGCGGGGCGGCCCCGTGCGCGACGATGCGGACGGCCGGGCGGCGGGGACGGCTGGTGCCGTGCTTCGCCTGGGGCGAGGGCTCCTCCGCGACCGACGCACGCGAGCGCCGGGGCGAGGCGGCGGCGGGTTCGGTACCGCCGGCCGGGCTCTGCCGGTCCGGAGGGCTGCTTTCGGCGGGGCGGTGCCACAGCCGTCGCAGCGCGTTGGTGAGACGCCTGAACATCAAGCGATGTTACCCAAGCGCCCGCTGGAGGGGAGCCCCCATCATGGAGCTTCCTCGCCCGTTCTTCCGGCAGGCCGGCAGCCGTCCCGGTGCGGCGCACGGGGGCCACGGCTTTCGGGCCACTGGGAGTGCCGCTCCAGGCGTGGCCGGGCCGCGACGGGCCATGCCATGGTCCGCGCCCATGACGACTCCGAGCCCGAAGTCCGAAGCGCCCACGACGCCGGAAGCCGTGTTCGCCCGCCTGCTCCAGGGGCTGGGAGAGGCGGGCCGGAACGCTCGTGGAGCGGTCGCATCCCCGAAGACGCCCGAGGCGTTGGCGGCGGCCCTCTTCGACGTCGCGGGAAGCACGGGCGCGGCGATGTTCTCCGTCTGGGCGGCGGACGACACGGACAGCGCCACGGACGGCGACGAGGAGCCCGAAGGCGAGGAAGCGGACGATGCGCGCGGGGCAGTGGGCCGAGATGAAGCCGACGCGGCGACGGCTGGCCGCGTGATCAACGCGGGCATCACGCTGTTCTTCATCGCGAAGGACACGCCGGGCACGGTGGGCTTGCTGGGCGCGGAGCGGGTGCCAGTGCGACAGCCCATGGCGTACGAACTGTACCGACCGCTGGGGAATGCGTTGGCGGCGCACGCGAAGCGGGGCGCGAACCCGGTGATGCCTGACCGGGGCACCGTGTCCTTTCCGGCGGGAGCGGCGGATCCGGACATCGAGTTCCGGGTGTCGTTCCGCGAAGACGCCCTGGGCACCTGGACCACGGCATTGGCGAGGGACCGGGAGACGCGCCAGGCGTACCCGAGCATCGCCAGCCTCCCGCTCTCCGCCGAAGCGGCGGCGTTCCTCACCGGTCTCTTCAACCGCCTGGACCAGAAGCTGTTCAACGGGCAGTTGGTGTTGCTCACGGGCGCCTCCGGCACGGGCCGCAGCACGACCCTGCGGGCGTTGATGGATGCGCTGCCCGACAACGTGCACGCGCTGGCGGCGGTGGAGGATCCGAAGGGCGGGCCGGGAGGCGCCATCGGAGTCGTGAAGGTGGGCCCGGAGCTGAAGCTGGTGCAGGCGCTGCGGTCATTCCTGCGGCAGGACCCGGACCTCCTCTTCGCTGACGAGGTGCGCACGCTGGAGGACATGCAGATGCTCTGCACCGCGGCGCAAACGGGACACGCCACGGTCGCTGTCCTGGAGGCGAAGACCCCCGAGGAGGGCTACACGTGGCTGACGGAAGCCATGCCGGGGATTCCCACCCCTGCGCTCATCGTGCACCACGCGCGCGACGCGGCGACGGGTGCCCTCGCGATGACGCTCCACGAGACGAAGCCCACGGAGGACGGCAACACGCTGCGCATCGTCCTGTGGACTCTGCCTGGATAGGGCAGTCGTTCATGCGCTGACTGCATGCTGAAAGTGGTGCGCGCGAGTTGCCTCCGCCGCATCACTGCCCCATGAGCAAGTACGACCCGCTGTGCGTCCCATTCGCCAAGTTCGCCGAGTTCGCCGAGGTTCTAGGGCACGAAGCGAAGTACGACATCTGCTTAGAGGGCGTGTACTTCTTCGTGGCATGCGGGACCCGGAGGGACGTCTTGAGGAGGTACCTCGCAGGAGAGTTCGATGCCCTTGAAAGGCCGCTGCGCGTGCTTTTTGAGGACCTCGGCTTGATTCCGAAGGCTGACGGTGCGCCGCTAACGAGGGGGCCCAAGGAGCCGGTCGTTGGATGCCGGTCGAGTGACTCAGTCGTTGGTCCCTGACAGGACGCGCCCGATGGTCTCCCTCACCACTCCGTACTCGAAGCGGAACGGAGGGCCTGCGCCCAAGGGGCTCCACCCCGCAGCAAGCGCGCGCCGGATGATGTCGCGAACCATGGCCGGAGTGACGCCGGTCCCATGTGGGGCGATCCAGTTGTCCGGGCGGCTGATGCGGAGATTCACGACGAGCACGCGCCGGGGACCTTCCTCGCTGGCCTGGATCGCCAGGAGCATGGGCGAATCGGCGACTGCCTGCGAATACGTCGGCTTCTTCCGGATGCGCCAGTCGTAATCGGTCTCGCCAAAGCGAACCCGGCGGCTGCCCTTCTTGGGAATGCTCATGTCGAGCGCGGCCGACGCATTGCCGTCAACTGCCGCATCCCCCAGCGCAACGGAACGCTCCCATCCGAGCGCCGCAGCGGTTCCACGGCCTGGAGGAACGCGGCTTGAAGAGACGCCTGGGCCGCCGGAGACAAGCGGTCCGCGTCATACGTCGTGAGCAGCGACTCCCAGGCCTCACGGGGCGAACCATCGCCCTGCGCGGAGAGGGACCGCACCGTGACGTCCGCGAAGCCCTCGGCGAAGAGCTCCCGCAGACCCTCAACGGAGCGGACACGCGCGTCGCCCAGCTTCGCGGGAGGAACCGCCTCCGCGCTCAGCAGGGGCTTCATGAGCCCGACGAACACCTCCATCGCCTGGCCCGGCACCATGTCTCCCCCCACGATGATCGACACCCGTCCGCCCGGCTTCAGCACGCGCCGCAGCTCCGCGAGCACGGTCTCCACGTCATCCATCAGCATGAGCGCCAGGTGGCTCAGCACCACGTCGACGCTGGCATCCCCGAACGGAAGCGACTGCGCCCGCCCTTGAATCAGCGTCGCCGCGCCATTCAACCGCGCCCGTGCCGCATCAAGCTCATGCGCGCTCATGTCCAGCCCCAGCAGTGACAGCCCGGGCTGCCTCCGCCGAGCAAGCAGCTCCAGCAGGTGCCCATCCCCACACGCCAGGTCGAGCACCGTCAGCGGGTGCTCACCCCCAGGCACCTCCGCCTCCAGCAGCGCATAGCTCGAAGGCGCCCGCGCCCCGTCCCGCTCCACCGGAGCGGAAGCGAACCACCGCGAAGTCACCCCCGCGAGGCGTGCATGGAAGTCGAGCAGGTAGGACTCGGAAGGGGAGGGCATGGGCACCTTTCAGCGCCGGGGCTTCTTCTGCCCCGCGTTCGTGGCCTCGGCGGTGAGGGCCAGCACGGAGTACAGGTTCATCGTGTAGACGCTGTTCTCAGGCTCCAGGTCGGAGGCCTTCTGGAAGAAGGCACTGGCGCGCTCGTAGTCGCGCTGGTGGTTCAGGAGGATCATCCCCATGCGGTTGTAGAGCGGCGCGGGCTTCGGCAAGAGCCCGATGCTGCGCTCCAGCAGGTCCAGCGCCTCCGCCAGCTTCCCCGCCTGCTCCAGCCGCACGACGCGCTGGAGCACCTCTTCCTGCGCGTCCTCTCTCCGGGGCGCTGAAGCAGGGGGCACGCCAGGAGGCTTCGCCGTCAGCACCGAGCCCAGGGAGACCGAAGGCAGCGGCGCCCGCGGCCGGACCCCCGGAGCACGGGCCACCACCGCCTTCGCGGACGGCGAGGAAGGCGACGACTTCGGCTCACCCCGCACGGACGCGGGCACGCCATCCCCCGTGAACGCCACCTCCGCCGAGGCCAGCGTGCCCACCAGCTTCGTCACGCCGCGCTCGGACAGCGACTCGAACACCGCGCGCAGCTCCAGCTCCGTCACCTGCGTGATGAGCGCCATGTCCGCCAGCGCCGTGCGCCCGTCCACGAATGACAGCACGTACGCCTCGAACGGGCTCAGCGGCTGGTTCACCAGGTCCAGCCCCGCGACGATGACCGGCCGCACCGGCGGCCCCTTCGTCTTCGCCGCGGCCTGCGCCTGGAAGGACACGACCCGCGTCGCCTCCTCACGCGGCGGCCGGGGCACGCCGCGCGCCCCCGTCTGCTCGGGCTTCGTGAGCAGCGCGCGCACCAGCGACACGTTGTCCCGGGGCGGCAGGTCCTCCACGCTGCGCACCAGCAGCAGCTCACAGCGCGCGCACTGGAAGTCCCCCGGCTTGCAGGACGCACCACAGTGCGGACACACCAGGTCCTCCGGCGGGTGCTCGAAGGCCTTCGCGTCCGAGTAGTAGTGCTTGCGGATGGCCGCGCGGATGGACCTCCGCACCGCCACGAACGGCAGCACCTGCGCCACGCCCACCGTCTTCGCGATCTCCTCCAGCGCCCGCTGCCGCTGCGGCTCGGAGATGGCCACGTACAGCACGTCCTGCGCCAGCCGCAGCGGCATGAAGTCGAAGCCCTCCGCCAGCCGCACCGGCACTCGCTCCAACAGCGCCGCGTCCACCTTCGCCTGCGCCAGCTTCTCCGTGGACACGAAGCGCGTCTTCAGCTCCTGCGCCAGCAGCCGCAGCACCGGCGTCTCGTCCACGCCCAGCCGCACCAGGCACTCGCCCAGCTTCAGCCCCGTCTCCTGCTGCCGCGCGAGCGCCCGGGACAACAGCTCCGGCGTCAGCACTCCATCCAGGACCAACTGCTCCCCGAGCTTGCGCGTCATGCCCCCGATTCAAGGACGCCCGAGCCCACCCCGTCCACCGGCATCCACGCCACCTACACCGCTTTCCCTCCGTCCTTGTTGCGGATGTGTACAGATGACACTAAGATGGTGTCGAAGTTACACAAACGAAACGCAGTGAGTGAGGGGGATGCGCGGATGTTCTTCGGGTACATGAAGTCAACGCCGACCACGTACGTGATGCAGTACCGGGACGGCGAGGTGGTCCGCGAGGGGGCGGGCCTGTCGTTCCTCTACTGGAAGCCGGCGACGACGCTGGTGGCGGTGCCGCTGTCGAGCGCGGACGTCCCGTTCGCCTTCAACGAGGTCACCCGGGACTTCCAGCCGGTGACGGTGCAGGGGCAGCTGACGTACCGGGTGGACGACCCGCGCAAGCTCGCGGGGCTGCTGGACTACTCCATCACGCCGTCGGGGCGTCACCGCTCGGAGGACCCGGAGAAGCTCGCGGACCGGCTGGTGCAGGCCGCGCAGGTGCGCGCCCGCGCGGTGGTGCAGTCCCTGAGCCTGCGCGAGGTGCTGGTGCAGTCCGACCTGCTGGAGGCCCGCGTGCTGGCGGGGCTGGCGGACGCCGAGTCCGTGAAGGCGCTGGGCGTGCACGTGATGGCCTTCTCCGTGCTCTCCATCGCCCCCACGCCGGAGATGGCGCGCGCCCTGGAGGCCGCCGCGCGCGAGGGGCTCCAGCGCGAAGCGGACGAGGCCATCTACGCCCGCCGCAACGCGGCCGTGGAGCAGGAGCGGCGCATCAAGGAGAGCGAGCTGGCCACGGAGCTGGTGGTGGAGGAGCGCCAGCGCCAGATTCGCGAGGCGAAGATGGCCGCGGACATCTCCGTGGAGGAGCAGCGCGCCGCCCTCATGGAGCGCTGGGTCCAGAACGAGCGCCAGTCCGCGGACGCGCGCGCGTACACCCTGGAGAAGACGCTGGAGCCGGTGCGGAACATGGACTGGAAGACGCTGCTGGCCACGTCCGCCAACGGCGGCGACCCGGCGCTGAACATCGCCCTGGCCTTCCGCGAGATGGGCGAGAACGCGGAGCGCATCGGCGAGCTCAACGTGTCGCCGGACCTGCTGCGCTCGCTGCTGCCGTCGAGCGCCGCTCCGCCGAACCCCAGGCCGAACAAGCCCGGCCGCGCCGACGTCCACCCCATCGACCCCCGCGACCGCTGAAGGCCCGCCATGAACACCCCGTTCGAGAAGGTGGTCCTCGTCACGCGCAAGACGCGGCTGGCGGACCTGGTGGTGCGCTTCAACACGAAGAAGCAGGCCAAGTTCTACGTGGAGCGCAACAACCAGGACTTCAACGCCTTCGAGGCGGAGGACGACACCTACCGCCGCGCGGTGGACGCCCTGCGCTCGCAGCTGGACGTGGGGCTGCCGGTGCAGCAGGTGGACCGCTCGCTCGTGCCCACCTTCCTCTTCACCGGCAAGGAGGTGGTGGTGGCGGTGGGCCAGGACGGGCTCGTCGCCAACGTGGCCAAGTACGTGGGCAGCCAGCCGCTCGTGGGCGTCAACCCGGACCCCGCGCGCTTCGACGGTGTGCTCCTGCCCTTCCTCCCGCGCGACGCCCGGGGCGCGGTGCTGCGCACGCTGGAGGGCCGCGCGAACGTGCGCCAGGTGCAGCTGGCGGAGGCGCGGCTCCAGGACGGCCAGCGGCTGCTCGCCTTCAACGACCTGTTCATTGGCGCGCGCACGCACGTGTCCGCCCGCTACCAGGTCCGCTACGGCGGCCGCGAGGAGTCGCAGTCCTCCAGCGGCGTGCTCGTGTCCACCGGCGCGGGCTCCAGCGGGTGGCTGTCGTCCGTGTTCGCGCTCGCGCGAGGCCTCACCCGGTGTACGGGAGGCACGCCCGGCAAGCCCTGGACGCTCGGCTGGGAGGACGCGCGGCTCGCCTTCGTCGTGCGCGAGCCCTTCGTGAGCCGCCACTCGGGCGCGGACATCGTCGGCGGCTTCGTCACCGCGCAAGAGGAGCTGGTGCTCGAGTCCCGCATGCCCCAGGGCGGCGTCATCTTCAGCGACGGCATGGAGGAGGACTTCCTCACCTTCGGCGCCGGCGCCACCGCGCGCATCCGGCCGGCGGAGCAGCGGGCCCGCCTCGTCGTCCACTGAGACACCGCACCCGATGCGACAGGTCCCAGGACTCCGGTGCGCCCCGAGTACCCTTGGACCTCGCGGGCCCTCCCGGGATTTCCGGGTGATACGGCCGCTCCCGCACGCCAGCCCGGCCGCCTTCCTACCCACCGAGCGGGGATGGAGGATTCGCCCTGGAGGGCACGCACCGCGCGGGGGCGCCGTGCATCTCTACAGCGTGGGGAGACCGCGCCCGGTTCCCCGTCCGGCAGACGACACCGTGTCCCTTCCCCGGACCTGAAATTCCAGGCATGGTGGGCGCAGTCGCCTTACCTTCGAAGCGAAGTCGTTGGGGAAGCAGTCCCAGGTGCAGGCGGAAAACTTCGCCGGAGTTGCGTCCGGTCGTTGATGGGCGTAGGACGCAAAACTCCCGGGAAGTTGCTCAGGGGTGATCAATGGTCGGCCTCGTCATCGCATCGCACGGTCGTCTCGCGGATGAGCTTGTCTCCACCGCTGAACAGATCGTGGGCAAGCTGCCCGCCGTGGCCACCTGCAACATCGAGCCGGGGGCGCCCGTGGAGGACCTCCGCGCCAAGATGAAGCAGGCGGTGAAGACCGTGGATGAAGGGGACGGCGTCATCATCATGGCCGACCTCTTCGGAGGTACCCCCTGCAAGGAATCGCTGATGATGTGTCAGCGGATGAATCTGGAGGTCCTGGCCGGCGTCAATCTGCCCATGCTGCTGAAGGCCAACTCGCTCCGTTCGGAGCAGATGGCCCTGTCGGACATGGCCAACCAGCTGGCGTCGTACGGCCAGCGCAACATCACCTGTGCATCCGCCCTGCTTCGCGAGGCCCAGCAGCAGCCGCGAACTTGACGGACCCGCACGGGTCGGCGATTCGAGACTGCCGTGATCACCCTGGTCCGCGTCGACAACCGCCTCATCCATGGTCAGGTCGTCGAAGCCTGGCTTCCCCACCTCAAGGTGTCCCGTGTGGTGGTGGCGGACGATGAGGCGGCGTCCAGTCCCCTCATCCGTGCCGCCATGGCGCTCGCCGTGCAGAGCGCCATCGAGGTGCAGATCCTTCCCCTTGCCCAGGTGGACTTCTCCGCCCTGTCCAAGGACGGCGTGCGCACCCTCGTGCTCTTGAGGGACGTCGCCTCCGTGCCGTTCGCCTTCCAGCACGGGCTGGTGATGGACCAGCTCAACCTGGGCAACGTGCACTTCGGCACCGGCCGGCGGCAGGTGTCGCCGTCCGTCTTCCTGGCGGAGGGCGAGCTGCAGGCCCTCCAGCAGCTGTCCGCGCAGGGCGTGCGCGTGGAGGCGCGCGCCGTGCCCGCGGAGAAGTCCGTGGACCTGCCGGACCTGACCGAGCGCTGGTCGAAGGCCGGGTGAGCCGGTGAACGTCGGCTGGACCCAGGTGGCGCTCGCGTGTCTCTGGGGGGGGCTGGTGGCCGTGGAGCGCAAGGCGTTCCTGCAGGCCATGCTGTCCCGGCCCCTGGTGGCCGCCACGTTCATGGGCGCCCTCCTGGGTGACGTGGGCGGGGGCCTGTCCGTCGGCATGCTGCTGGAGCTGTTCTACCTGGGCACGGCCAACCTGGGCGCCTCCCTGCCGGAGAACGACACCGTCGCGGCCACCGGCACCGCCGCCGCCGCCGCCACCCTCACCGCCGCCAC